>JANOLA010000254.1:0-6082 GCA_031419535.1 Burkholderiales bacterium
CCTTCGTAGCCCTTGGGGTCAAGGAAACTTCGGGCGGCCGTGCGCTTCCTTGTGCCCGGCCCAAAGCACGACAGGCTCCTAGGAGCCTGGGCGGCAGAAGGCGGGGCCCGCGTTGGGCCTGAAAAGAGGCGTAGGCTAGACGCAAAGCGCAGCCGTGCCCGGTGGCACGGCGAGCATTTGCAACGACGCATGCGCCCCTTTTCAGGCCCAACCCTGCGGGCCGGGGTGATTTTCCGGGCCATTCGTCGTTGCGGGCTCGTTGTGTGGGCCCGCCACACGCCTCGCCGGCGCCTAGACTGGCCCGGCAACTCTCCCCGGCGCGGGCCCCGCATTCTGCCGCCCAGGCTCCTAGCCGCCGACGCGTCGCGGGCGTTCGGCAAAAGATCGTCGTGCGCGCTCAATTCGGCACCTTCGGCGGCGCTGCTGCACTGCGTGATGTATCGATCCCGGCAACCGCACCGGGCTGCGCGAACAGCTTGACCCTCTGGCCCGCTTCCAGCACATGCACGCCCGCGACCACCACGAGCTGGTCCGCACTCAGCCCGGCCCCGACGACCACCTCGTTGCCCTGGGTCCCGGCCACCTGCACCGGCCGCAGCGATACCGTCATGGTCGATTCGTCAACCACCCAGACGGCGCTCTTGCCGCGTTCTTCGCGCAGCGCCGACAGCGGCAGTTTCAGAACACCTGCCGCGCGCGCGAGCTCGACATGGACCGTTGCCGTCTGGCCCAGGCGCACGCCACGGATGTTGCCGATGTCGGCTTTGACGAGAAACGTGCGCGTCACCGGGTCGGCCGTGGCCGCGATTTCCCGCAAGCTCGCGGCGTGGGCCGCGCCCGGCTCGCCCCACAGGCGGACTTTGAACGCGCCGGGCGTTGCGCCGAGCGCCTTGATCGCCCCCACCTGATCCTCGGGCACCGCGAACACCACGTCTCTGGGGCCGTTGTGCGCGAGCCTGAGCACCGGCGTGCCTGCGGCGACCACCATGCCGGGTTCGGCGTCGACACCGGTTACGACGCCGGAGGCATCGGCCACCAGCGCCGCATAACCAGTCTGATTGCCTTGCGCGCTGGCCTGCGCTTTCGCCTGATCGAACTGCGCCTGGGCCGACCTCACGGCGCTTTCGCGCCGCTCGAGTTCGGCGGCGCTGATGAATCCCTTTTCGAGCAGATCCTTGAAGCGGCGATAGTCGGCGCTTGCCTGGTCCAGGTTGACCTGGGCCGCGGCAAACGCCGCAGTGGCCGCCTCGTGGCCGAGCTGCAAATCCTTGGGGTCGAGTTGCGCCAGCACCTGACCCGCATTCACGGCGCTGCCCACGTCGACGTCGCGGCGGGTGATCTTTCCTCCCACCCGAAAGCCCAGGCGCGACTCCGCCCTCGCGCGCACTTCGGCGGCGAATTCTTGTGACGCTTGCGCGCTCTGCGTCGCGACACGAATCGTTTTCACGGCGCGAATCGGGTCCGCGCTCGGCGCCGGTTTGGAGCAGGCGGCAACGAGAGCAACGCAAACGGGCAGAAGGAGAGATTGGATTCGCATGGCATTGATTCCCAGGCGGTGACGATGGGTGGCGATGGGGTGACGATCTCGCTGGCGCTCGCCACATATCGGCAGCACCCGGTTAACTGACTGACTGGTCAGTAATATAGAGTGCAGATCAATTCCCTGTCAATCGGCGGCCTTCCCGCGCCGGCACTCCTCGGCCCAGTACGCGAGAACGGCACACACGGCGCGCATTCACAATCGAGGCGTGGCTGTGAATCACTATGAGAACTTTCCGGTGGCGTCGTGGCTTTGCCCGAGGCCGCTTCGCCCCGCGGTCACTGCGATCTATTGGTTTGCCCGGACGGCCGACGACATCGCCGACGAAGGCGATGCTCCAGCCGAGGCACGCCTGGCCGAACTGGCCGATTACCGCGCTGACTTGAACGCGGTGACCTCGGGAGCCGACCCTTCCGAACGCTGCCCGGCAGTGTTCGGGCCGTTGAAGCTGGCGATCGCCAGGCACCGCCTGCCGGTGACACTGCTGAACGACTTGCTGAGCGCTTTCGAACAAGACGCCCGGCAACCCGGCTATGCGACCCGAGATGAACTGCTGGATTACTGCCGCCGCTCGGCGAACCCGGTGGGCCGCTTGATGTTGCATCTGTACGGCATCACTGAGGCGCAGGCGTTGCGCGAGTCGGACGCCATCTGCACGGCCTTGCAGCTCGCCAACTTCTGGCAAGACCTCGGCGTCGACACCTCGCGGCAGCGCTACTACGTTCCGCATGAAGACAGCGCGAGGCACGGCTTGCCTGCCCAGCCTCGCTGGCCGCAAGGCGACAACGATGCAAGCCGCGCGCTGGTCACCGATCTCGTGCGCTGGGCACGCCGCCTCATGCTCACGGGTTCACCACTGGTGCACCGCGTGCCCGGCCGTGCCGGCTGGGAGTTGCGCCTGGTCGTCCAGGGCGGCCTGCGCATCCTGGAAAGAATCGACCGCTTGGGAGGCGCGACGCTCGAAACCCGGCCGGTCCTGCGCGCGCGCGACGCAGCGCCCCTGCTCTGGCGCGCACTCATGATGCGGGCTGACCGCGTGGTCACGGCAACGGCTCACCCATGACGCCTGAAACCTACGTGCAGCAGCGCGCCGCCAAGAGCGGCTCGAGTTTCTACTACGCGTTCCTCTTCCTGCCGCCGGCACGGCGCGCGGCGATCACCGCGTTTTATGCGTTCTGCCGCGAGGTCGACGATGTCGTCGACGAAGTCGAAGACCCCGGCGTGGCACGCACGAAACTGGCCTGGTGGCGCCACGAAGTCGGCGCGGCTTTCGCAGGCCATGCGAGCCACCCCGTGACCCAGGCGCTGACGCCGATCGCGGGCGCGTACGGCATTCGGGTCGAGCATCTGAACGCGGTGATCGACGGTTGTCAGATGGACCTGGACCAGACGCGCTACCTGGACTTCGCCGCATTGCAGCGCTACTGTCATCTCGTGGCGGGCGTCGTCGGCGAAGTCGCGTCGGCGATTTTCGGCCGCTCCGAGCCGAGCACCCTTAGCTACGCGCACAAGCTCGGCCTGGCGATGCAACTGACGAACATCATTCGCGACGTGGGCGACGACGCGCGTCGCGGGCGCGTCTACCTGCCGCTGTCGGAACTCAAACAATTCGATGTCAAGGCCCACGAAATCATCGCCCGCGGCCACAGCGAACGCTTCGTCGAGCTGATGAAGTTCCAGGCGGAACGCGCGCACCGCACCTACGACGAGGCGTTCGCGCTGCTCGCTCCGGCCGACCGAAGCGCTCAGAAGCCGGGGCTGATGATGGCCAACATCTATCGCACGCTGCTTCGCGAGATCGAGGCGGATGGTTTTCGCGTACTGCACCAGCGGACGTCGCTCACGCCGATTCGCAAGCTCTGGATCGCGATGCGGACGAACTGGCAAGAGCGCTAGTGCGCAGGTTTGCCGTCATCGGTGCCGGCTGGGCGGGCCTGGCCGCCGCGATCGAGGCGACGCTGCGCGGCGACGCGGTTACCTTGTTTGAAATGGCGCCCCATTGCGGCGGCCGCGCGCGCGGCGTGAAAGTGGATGGGCTGCTGCTCGACAACGGCCAGCACATCATGATCGGTGCCTACACCGAAACGCTGCGCTTGTTGAACGTGATTGGCGCGGATGCCCAGCAACTGCTGATGCGCGCGCCACTCGAGCTTCGCGACGCCGCCGGCAACGGCCTGCGCCTGCGACCCGGGCCGCCCATCGTGTCGCTGGCGATGGCGGTGGCGCGCCAGCCCAGCTGGACCTGGCGCGCCAAACTCGGATTGCTGAGCGCGGCGACGCAATGGGCCTTGGCGGGTTTCCGTTGCTATGCCGGCCTCGACGTCGCCGCATTGACGCAGCGCCTGCCGAGCCAGATTCGCCGAGAACTGATCGATCCGCTGTGCGTCGCCGCGTTGAACACGCCGTCGCACCAGGCGAGTGCGAGCGTTTTCTTGCGGGTTCTGCGAGACGCGCTGTTCGCGGGGCGCGGCTCGTCGGACCTGTTGCTGCCCAAGGCCAGCCTCAGCGAACTCTTTCCAGACCCTGCCAGGCAATGGCTGCAAAGCCACGGGGCGAGGATCGAGGTATCGAGCCGCGTGCAGCAACTTCGCCCGTCCGAGACGGGCTGGCTTGTCGATGACAGGCCGTTCGATCGGGTCGTGCTGGCGACGCCGCCGTTGGAAGCGGCGCGACTCGTTCAGCCCCACGCGCCGCCGTGGGCGCAGGCGGCCATCACGATTGACTTCGAACCGATCATGACGATCTACGCCCGCAGCGCAGGCACGCTGCTGCCTAGCCCGATGCTCAGCCTGGCTTGTGGCCCCGGTCGACCCGCGCAGTTCGTGTTCGACCGAGGGCAGCTCGGCGGTCCAGCCGGTTTGCTGGCGTTCGTGATCAGTGGCGCGAGCGAGTGGGTCGACAAGGGCGCCGCTGCGGCCACCGAAGCCAGCTTCGCGCAGGCGAAGCAAGAGCTCGGCGCATGGTTGCGCTCGCCCTTGCAACTGGTGCACGTGTTGACGGACAAACGGGCGACGTTCCGCTGCGTGCCACGGTTGATGCGCCCGCCCATGCACATCGCGCGCGGTCTCGTTGCCGCTGGCGACTATGTCGACGGGCCTTACCCGGCCACACTGGAAGGCGCGGTTCGTTCGGGTATCAACGCGGTGCGCGCCCTTCACTGAGCGAACAGCGCGTTGTAGATCAAAATCGGCGCCATGCGATCCAATGAAGGCAAGTCTCCCGCGATCCAGGTGATGGCGCGCATGTTTTCGCTGCTCGACGTGCTCGCGGCGCATCACGAGCCGGTGTCGCTCAAGTTGATCAGCGAGAAGACGGGGTTGCACCCATCGACGGCGCACAGAATCCTGAACGACCTCGCGATCGGCCGCTATGTCGACCGACCCGAGGCCGGCAGTTACCGTCTGGGCATGAGGCTGCTCGAACTGGGAAACCTGGTGAAGGCGCGGCTCGACGTGCGCGACGCGGCCCTCGGACCGATGCGCGAACTCCACAAGGCCACGCACCAGACGGTCAACCTGTCGCTGCGCCAGGGCGACGAGATCATCTACATCGAGCGCGCCTACAGCGAGAGGTCGGGCATGCAGGTGGTTCGTGCCATCGGCGGCCGCGCGCCGCTGCACCTGACCTCGGTGGGAAAACTGTTCCTGGCCCAGGACGATTCGAAACGTGTGCGAGCCTACGCCACGCGCACCGGCCTGGCCGGCCACACGCGCAACAGCATCACCGAGCTGGCGACGCTGGAACGCGAACTTACCCGGGTGCGGCGCGACGCGACCGCTCGCGACGACGAAGAGCTCGAACTTGGAGTGCGCTGCATGGCCGCCGGCATCGTCGACGACCAGGGAAAGCTGATCGCCGGGCTGTCGATTTCAGCGCCTGCGGACAGGCTGGACGAGGCCTGGCTCGATCGCCTAAAGGCCACTGCGACTCAGATATCCGCGGCGTTGGGGCATGTCGGCGTATGACGGCCCCCAGGGCCGGGCTGCGCCCAGCCCGCCCCCCGTGGGGGTTCAAGCAAAGTGGCAAAGCCACATTTGCTTGAGAGCATTCCAACCCCCGGGGGCGGGGCAGGCGTTCGCGGAGAAACGGACTTGGGCTACAAGGTGAACGGCAGTGCCGATATGACCGACGCGTCAATGGTGCGAGCCCGCAGCGATTGCTGCCGCTGTGGTGCGAGCCCGCGTATGAGCATGGTCCGGGAATCGTCGGCGACAGTGGTGAGCGCAGCGATGCGCATCCCGTTCAAGAGATCGAGTCGATTTCGACGCTTCCCATGGCGCTGCCGTTCATCAACGATGTTGGAGCAAGCCATGGCAATGCGCAAGCGAGAGGAGCAGGTTTATCCCAACGCCGCGGCGGTGGATGTGGGGGCGTCGAGCCACTGGGTGGCCGTGCCGCCGGATCGAGGCGACGACCCGGTGCACGAGTACGGCGCGATGACCGATGACCTCAACGCCATGGCCGACTGGCTGCTGGCGTGCAAGGTGGACACGGTGGCGCTGGAGTCCACCGGGGTGTACTGGATCCCGGTGTTCGAGGTGC
>JANOLA010000255.1:0-2921 GCA_031419535.1 Burkholderiales bacterium
ACCATCACCATCACTCCGCCGTCTTCGGCCTTGGCGATCAACTGGCGCAGCGCGTCGGTCCAGGTGGGCATTTGGCGACGCGCTTCGGTGGACAGGCCCAGCGTCTCGCGCAGGTGGTGCGCCACCCCCTCCGGCGCTTCCTGAACACTGGCGCTGCCGACGAATGGCAAGGCCGGCAAGCCGTGCATGCGGGCATGGTCGCGATACCAGTCCTGCCGCTGCTGGCACAAGTAGAGGGTGTCCAGCAGGTCGCTGCTGGGTTCGGCAAGCACCTCGTCGCGCAGGGTGCGGAAGTCCGGCACGGGCAGTACCAGCGCGGGCGGCTGGGGCAGGAAGAAGTAGCCAAAGGCCGTGTGCGTGAGGCGCGCGAAGTCTTCCAGTTGTTTGAGTGTGGGCTGGGCTTTGCCGCTGAGCCACAAGGGCCATTTGCTGAAGCGCGCAGCCAGGTCGTCGTCGTGCAGGCGTGCGCGTTGCGCCGCCCAGCGAAGCACGGGCACCGAAGCGGGCACACCCGTCACGCCGCCTCCTTGGGCAATGGTGCAATTGCCACTTGCACAAACCCGGCAGCCAGATCGGCCACGGTCATCGGCGGCCAGCTCTTGGCCGGCGTGAAGATCTCGTGCTTGCCCAGGTGCGCGAACAAGGAATCCTCGGCGCTGAACGCCGAGGAATGGGTCAGGATGTCGAATCTGAAGTCGCGCCGCTGGAACTTGCCCTTGCCCAGGTAGCCCCACTCGGCGAACGTGATCGGCGCTCCTTCGGTGTCTTTCATGGTGAGCGCGTCGCCATGCACCAGGTTGAGCGACAGGATATGCCCGGCGGCGCGATACAGGTCGGCCGTTTCATCGAGGTTCAGGTATTCGGCGAAGACGTCGAGCAGGTTGGCTCGGCATTCAGCGATGTTGTCTGGCAGCAGTTCGATGCCGTAGATGCACATCAGCGCCAGCAGCGCGTAGTGCCGCCGCTCGAAGTCGGACCTGCCGTACTTGAGCTCCACGGCGGCGAGCTTGCGCCGAAGGACCTGCACGAGGAAGTTGCCGCTGCCGCAGGCGGGCTCCAGGAAGCGCGAATCGATGCGCTGTGTCTCGTCCTTCACGAGGTCGAGCATGGCCTCGACCATCCACCCAGGGGTAAACACTTCCCCGTGGTCGGCAACGCGCTGTTTGGACTTGACTAGGGTCATCGGGACACTTTGGGTGGGGCAGCACGGGTCAGCACGGTGCCAGCGCAGTTGCTTGATTCTCTCGCCGTTTTCAGGGGTAGCCGCATCAAGCCCGACACCAGCACGCCGGGATTGTGGCGGACAGCTGTCAGCCGGTCAGCCGGCCTGACTGTCAGCGACTGTTTAGATTTGTCCAATACCTGCCCTCAGCCCGGTGCCACGGGCAGCGTCGTGGCCCGCGCGGGCAGGTGTCGTACAAACCTAAACAAAAGCGGCCATTCCCCGCCCGTCGGTCCTACACCATCGACCGCGAAGTCGTATCACGCACCCGCCGCCCCCAGCAACTCAACCCCCGCGCCGCGCAACGCCGCGTTCAGGCCTGCAACTTCGCCCGCCAGCAGCGCATCGAGCTTGACGATCTCGGCATCGACCTTGTCCATGATCTCCATCGACACCTGGCGCGCCGGGGCGGTGGGCGCTTCATCGGCGATCGCGACGACGCCGATCAGATCGACCAGCGTGTCGTTCAGCCCCGCGGGGTGGCGCAAGATGTCGCGCGGCGATTCGCGCTTCACGTCGACCAGCACCGTTTCGATGCTTTCCAATGAAGCGACGAGCGCCTTGCAGCGCTCGGCCAACGCCTTGTCGCCGTCGCTCGGCGCCTTGGAGTCGGCGCCACCCTTGCCAACGCGCGCCTGCAACTCGACCAACTGCTGCTTGATGCGCCGAACCTTGTTCACCGCATCGTTCAGCGACGACAACTTGGCGTAGAGCGAGCGCAGCAATGCAGCCTGCTCGTCGAACTCCTGCTGCGTTGTCTTGATCCGCGGATCCTTCAACAACGCGAATTCCGCTTCCAGCGCTGCGCCGCCGGCCTCCAACACCACACGGTAGCGCCCGGGCGCGACGCTGGGGCCAGGGACGTCATCGTTCTCCTCGGCAAACGGCTTGTTCCTTCGCACCACGAGCGTGGGGTCGAGCTTGCTCGGCCCGCGGTGGCGCAGGTCCCATACGAAGCGGTTCAGGCCTGGCTTCACACCGGGGCGTTTGGGCACCGGCGTGTCCGCGCCCTCGCTCGCGAAGCGGTTCAGCGCCTGGCCTTGCGCATCCTTGAATGTCAGCGCGAGGCTGCCGCTGAACGATTCGGGCAGCCAGTAGTAGACGATCGCGCCGTTCGGCGGGTTCTCGCCCACGTCGAGGTGCCTGCGTGTGATGCCACCGTCGGCGCGCGGCACGGCCTCGGTGCCCGCGCCGATACCGAAGGCCGGGCTATAGCTGATGCCGCGCTTGCTGTAGCCCGTGCCCGAACTCCACGAGAGCTTGGTGCGAAGCGTGTCGCGTGGCGCGACGAGCTGCACCGCGGTGCGCTCGTCTTGCAACTTACGCAAGGGCGAAATATCGTCGAGGATCCAGAACGAACGGCCGTGCGTGGCCACGACCAGGTCGCTGCCCTTGAGCTTGAGGTCGTAGATCGGCGCGACCGGCAGACCGCCGCGCATTCGCAGCCAGTTCTTGCCGTCGTAGACGCTGAAGTACACCCCCGACTCGGTGCCGACGAACAGCAGCCCGGCGCGCACCGGGTCGGCGCGCAGCACGCGCGTGATTTCGCCGTCGGGCAAATCGCCGTTGATCGCTTGCCAGCTCTTGCCGCCATCGGTCGTGCGGTAGAGGTAAGGCCGATAGTCGGCGAGCTTGAAGCGCGTGGCGGCCACATACACCGTGTCGGCCGCGTGCGCCGAGATTTCCACGCAGCCCACAT
>JANOLA010000256.1:0-1516 GCA_031419535.1 Burkholderiales bacterium
GTGCGGGAAATCGGGTAGCCCACGGCGTAGAGAGCGCCTTCCACGATCACCGAAACCCATTGCTTCAGCGGGCCGGTGACGGCGTCGACAAAGATCCCGGGCAGGGGAATCATGAACACCATGTACAGGATGGGAAACCACGCCACGCGCAGCGCTGGCGTACCTTTCATCAGCAACAGGGCCCCCGCCGCGACCAGGGGTTGGGAGCCGAGTTCGAAGATCGAAATGCTAAAAATCCGGCCGAGCACGAACACCAGCAACCCGCTGAGAAAAAGCGGCCAGCCCAAGGCGGGAGAGGGCTGTGTGGCGGCTTCCAGCAAGGGCCGCCGCTGCGTCCAGAACAACCACACCAGCACGCCCAGAATGAGCGGCCCGTGGCCGTGTTCCTCGCTTTGCCAGATGCCGTTCGCAGCCCACCAGTAGACGGGCGCGTACATCACAACCCAACCCGCCAGCGCCACGAACCATGGCGCGGCCGCGCTGAAGCGTGCATTCAGCGGCGCGGTGGATGCGACTTCAGTATTCATTCAAGACCACACTTGCCATCGTGGAAGGGCTGCGGCTCAACGATTCCGAAAGTTCCTTCAACTCCCCCACGCGTGACGCGTTCTTGCGCGCCACCACCAACGCCGCGCCACAGCGTGCGGCCACCACCGACGCATCGGCGCCATAGTCGGCGGGCGAAGTATCGACCACCACATGGTCGAACTTGCTGATGAGCTCGTGCAGCAGCAGGCCGAAGGCCGGCCGCTCGACCAGTTCCAACGGGTTGGGCGGCACCACTCCCACGGGGAGGATGAACAGGCCGGGGACGTTGCTCTGCTGGACCACCCGGGTTTCAGTGCGGCCCGAAAGAATGCTCGACAGGCCGGCTTCCGCGGGCAGGTTGAAGACACGGTGCAGCCGCGGCGTACGCAGGTTTGCGTCCACAAGCAGCGTGCGGCCGGCCAGTTGCGCCAGCGTGACCGCCAGGTTCGCTGCGAAGAAGGTCTTGCCGTCGCTGGCGCCAGGGCTGACGATGGCCAGGGCTCGGCGTTGGTTGGAATGTTCCCCGAAAACATTCACCAGGAGCTGGCTGCGGATGCCGCGGAACACTTCGGCCTGGCGCGAGAACGGCTCGTTCAGGGCCACCAGTTCGGGGCTGAGCTTGCGCTGCGCGTCGCTGGCGATCGGGTATTGGAACTGCTGCGCCAGGGCGCGCAACACGTCTTGCTCGGTGGCATAGCCCAGCGCCACTGCCGCTTGGCCGAAGCGCACGCCTTTCTCGCGCTGGTGCGCGAGGATTCGGTCAATTCGCGCGGGCGTGAGCTTGCGCGTCTTGCCAAGAATGTCGCCCATCGAGCGGTTGTGGCCGATCGCCTTGGTCGCCGTTTCGGCGCCGTTGACGGGCATGCGCTGTGGCAGCGGCTGCAGCACGGAATCGCGAAACTTGGCCACGGTGCGCTTCGCTCAGTTCGCCGGCGCGGGCAGGCGGCTGACCATGCGCGCCTGCTCGGGCGTGGCTCGCTTGCCGCCC
>JANOLA010000257.1:0-3939 GCA_031419535.1 Burkholderiales bacterium
CGCATCCGGGCCGAACAACACGGTGAGTGGTGCAGCCACCGCGCCCAGGCTGTAGATCGCCATGTGCGCGACGGCAGTCTCGAAGCGCTGCGGCATCAGGATCGCGACCCGGTCGCCGCGCTGCACGCCCAAGTTCCGCAGCGCATTGGCGAGGCAGTTCGCGCTGGCGTGCAGATCGGCGAAGGTGAAGCGCCCGGCGCGGCCGTCTTCGTGTTCGTAGTGGATCGCCACCGCGTCGGGCGTATCAATCGCCCAGCGCGCACAGCACACCTGGGCGATGTTGAAGTCGGGCGGGACGTGCCAGCGAAAGCCGGCGTGAATATCCGAGTAGGGATCTGCGCTCATCCCGGCAGCGTAGCCGCTCGCACGGCGCGCGCCCATCGGGTCAAGTGCGGAGCCTGGGCGCCGCGTCACCGGCTGGCATCGGCGGGGCGAACCCGCGCAAGGCATCGCCGGTGATTCGGCAGATGCGCCAATCGGGCATCACGGTTGCGCCCATGCGCTGGTAGAAGCGGATCGCGTTTTCATTCCAATCGAGCACGCTCCACTCGAAACGCCCGTAGTCGCGCTCCACAGCCAGCCGTGCGAGGCGCGTCAGCATGGCCTGCCCGATGCCTCGGCCGCGGTGCTCCGGCTTCACGTACAGGTCTTCGAGGTACAGGCCGGGTTGCGCGAGGAAGGTCGAGAAATTGGTGAAGAACAACGCGAAGCCGACGACGCTGCCGTTGCGCGGGCTCGGAGCTTCTTCGTCCGCCGCAAGCTCGGCGACCAGGCACTCCGCCGCGGGCTTCTCGCCGAACAGGTGCGGGCGCAGTTTCTCGGGGCTGACTTGCAGCAGGTGAGTGAGGTTTTCGAACTCGGCGAGTTCGCGAATCAGGCCGACGATGGCCGGTACATCGCGCAGTTCGGCGGCGCGCACGGTGAAGACAGTGGGTTGACTCATCGCTTCATTGTGGCAGCGCTCGTGTAACCCACGCGCTTGCTGAAGCTCACCGCGCCCAACCCCGCGATCCACCGGCTACATTGCAGCCATGACATCGGGCTACCAGATTCAACGCACGCCGACCTCGGCATTCATGCCGATCCGCGGCCTGCGCTACCACGCGCTGCACTGGGGCGATGCGAGCCTGGCCACACCCGAGCGCCCGCCGCTCGTGATGGTGCACGGCTGGATGGACGTGGCCGCGTCGTTCCAGTTCGCGGTGGACGCGCTGTTCGAGATCGAGGGCGCGACGCGCTGGGTAGTTGCCCTGGACTGGCGCGGCTTCGGCCTGACGCAAACGCCCGCGGCCGATTGCTACTGGTTCCCCGACAACCTGGGCGACCTGGACGCTGCGCTGGACGCCATCGCCCCGCAGCAAACTGTCGATCTGCTCGGCCACAGCATGGGCGGCAACATCGCGATGACGTACGCCGGCGTGCGGCCGCAGCGCATCCGCAAACTCATCAACTTAGAGGGCTTCGGCATGCCGCGCACGCAGCCGAGCGACGCTCCCGAGCGCACCGCGAAATGGCTCGACGAACTGCGCATACCGCTGGAGCTGCGCCCCTATGCGAGCCTGGCCGCCGTGGCGCAGCGCCTGCGCCAGAACAACCCCTTGCTCAGCGCCGAACGTGCCGATTGGCTGGCGCCGCATTGGGCGCGCCAGCGTGGCGACGGCCAATGGCACATCCTCGGTGACGCCGCGCACAAGCGCAGCAACCCGGTGCTGCACCAGGTGGACGAAACGCTCGAGTACTGGAAGCGCATCGCCGCGCCGGTGCTCTGGGTCGAGGGCGAACGCACCCACCTCCCGAAGTGGTGGGCCGGCCGCTACAGCCACGCCGAGTTCGACGCGCGCCTGGCGCTCGTGGCCAACGTGCAGAAACTGCGCCTGGCCGGCGCCGGCCACATGCTGCACCATGACCAGCCGCGGGCGCTGGCGCACGGCCTGAGCGGGTTCCTCGGGCACTGACTTCGCTCACCTTCGCGGTCCCCGCGCAGCGCGTGTCAAAATCGCCCTCCTCGCATTCACTCGAATCGGCCGCCCCCATGGACATCGAACACGTCAACGCCATTTCCAACTCGCTGGCCGATCTGACGCAACGCACGGCCGCGCTTCGGGGGTATCTTTGACTACGATCGCAAAGCGCTGCGCCTGAACGAAGTCAACGCCGCGCTGGAGAACCCGAAGGTCTGGGACGAACCGAAGCGCGCGCAGGAACTGGGTCGCGAGAAACGCCTGCTCGAGACCGTGGTCCAGACGATCGACCACCTGACGACGAATCTGGCCGACAACACCGAACTGTTCGAGATGTCGAAGGCCGACGACGACTTCGCCGGCATCCAGGCCATCGAAGCCGAGGCGGCGAAGCTCGAGGCGACCGTCGCCGACCTCGAATTCAAGCGCATGTTCAACAACCCCGCCGACCCGAGCAATTGTTTTCTGGATCTCCAGGCCGGCGCCGGCGGCACCGAAGCGTGCGACTGGGCGCAGATGCTGCTGCGCCAGTACCTGCGCTACTGCGAGCGCAAGGGCTTCAAGGCCGAAGTGATGGAAATGAGCGACGGCGACGTGGCCGGCATCCGCAGCGCGACGATCAAGATCGAAGGCGACTACGCGTTCGGCCTGCTGCGCACCGAGACCGGCGTGCACCGCCTGGTGCGCAAGAGCCCGTTCGACTCGGCCGGCGGGCGCCACACGAGTTTCGCGAGCGTCTTTGTCTACCCCGAGGTCGACGACACAATCGAGATCGACATTAACCCCGCCGACGTGCGCACCGCCACCTTCCGTGCCAGCGGCGCCGGCGGCCAGCACATCAACAAGACCGACTCGGCGGTGCGGCTCACGCACATTCCCACCGGCATCGTCGTGCAGTGCCAGAACGACCGCAGCCAGCACCGCAATCGCGACGAAGCCTGGCAGATGCTGCGCTCGCGCCTGTACGAACACGAGATGCGCATCCAGAAAGCGGCGCAGCAAAAGTTAGAGGACAGCAAGACCGATGTCGGCTGGGGCCACCAGATCCGCTCTTACGTGCTCGACCAGAGCCGCATCAAGGACTTGCGCACCAACGTCGAGATCAGCAACACCCAGAAGGTGCTCGACGGCGACCTGGATCAGTTGATCGAAGCCAGCTTGAAACAGGGCGTCTGAGGACGAACCGCGCAATGCCGCTGAAAGAACAACACCATGCGTGAAGGCAACTCCCCTCTCGTGCGCCGCGAAGACTACGCCGCGCCCGCGTACTGGATTCGAAGCTGCGAGCTGAGCTTCGACCTTGATCCGGCCAAGACGATGGTCATCAACCGCATGCGCATCGAGCGCAATGCGCAGCAAGAGGCGCAGCCGCTGCGCCTGCACGGCGAGGAGCTGAATCTGTCGCGCGTGCTGGCGAACGGCGAATCGGTGTCGTTCAGGCACGAAGGCGGCATGCTCGTTATCGACAACCTGCCCTCGGGCGAGTTCCTGCTCGAAATCCGCAACACCTGCGCGCCCGAGAAGAACACGCAGTTGAACGGGCTGTACAACTCGGGCGGCGGCTTCTTCACGCAGTGCGAGGCGGAAGGCTTTCGCCGCATCACCTTCTTTCTGGACCGGCCCGACGTGATGGCGGTCTACAGCGTGTGGCTCCGCGCCGACAAAAAGCGCTACCCGGTGCTGCTGAGCAACGGCAACCTGGTCGTGTCGGGAGACCTCGACGGCGGCCGCCACTTCGCGAAGTGGCATGACCCGCACCCGAAGCCCAGCTACCTGTTCGCACTCGTCGCCGCCGACCTCGTCGCGCGCGAGCAGCGCGTGCGTAGCCGATCCGGCAACGAGCACTTGCTGCAGGTCTACGTGCGCCGCGGCGACCTGGAAAAGACCGAACACGCGATGAACTCGCTGGTCGCATCGCTCGCGTGGGACGAAGCGCGCTTCGGCCTGAGCCTGGACCTGGAGCGCTTCATGGTCGTCG
>JANOLA010000258.1:0-4254 GCA_031419535.1 Burkholderiales bacterium
CAACTCGAAGGGCATCTGCCCGGCGGCGCTGGGCACGAAGGACCAGCAGCCGGCGTCGTTCGACCCGAACACCAAGCTGTTCTACGTGCCGACGAACCATGTCTGCATGGACTACGAGCCGTTCAAGGTCGAGTACACCGCAGGCCAGCCGTACGTGGGCGCCACCCTGTCGATGTTCCCGGCTCCGGGCAGCCACGGTGGTCTGGGCAACTACATCACCTGGAACGCGGGCACCGGCAAGATCGTGCAGTCCAAGCCCGAGAAGTTCTCGGTGTGGAGCGGTTCGCTCAATACCGCGGGCGGCTTGAGCTGCTACGGCACGCTGGAAGGCCACCTGAAGTGCGTCGATGCGAAAGACATCAACAAGGAACTGTTCAAGTTCAAGACGCCTTCTGGCATCATCGGCAACGTGTTCACCTATGAGCACAAGGGCAAGCAGCACATCGGCGTGTTCTCGGGCATCGGCGGCTGGGCCGGCATCGGCATGGCAGCGGGCCTGGAGAAAGACACCGACGGCCTGGGTGCGGTGGGTGGCTATCGCGAACTGAACCAGTACACCGAACTGGGCGGCTCGTTGACGGTATTCGCTTTGCCGAACTGAGGCGTTAGAGCACAACGGCCGGGCGCGCTGCCGGCCTAAAATCTAGGGGATGGCGCCCAACGGCTCCGTCCCCTTTTTCATTTCGAGGAATCCCATGATTCGCAATTTTGTGTTGGGCGCGGCGCTGCTGCTGTGTGCAACCGGCTTCGCCCAGACCCAGGGCTTGAAAGTGGTCGACGGCTACAAAGTCGACGAAGACACGATGAAAGGTTTTCGCACCTGGCGTGCCGCCGCCTGCGACCGCTGCCATGGCGCGAACCAGGAGGGGCTGGTCGGCCCGTCGCTGGTGGCGAGCATGAAGACACTGACGAAGGAAGAATTCGTCAAGGTGGTGCGCGACGGGCGCCTGGACAAAGGCATGCAAAGTTTCGGCACCAGCCCACAGGTGATGGAAAACATGGACCAGCTCTACGCCTACCTCAAGGGCCGCTCCGACGGCGTGATCAAACGCGCCCGAGTCGAACCGATTCAATGATGGCGATCGCTCTGCCGCCGTTGCGAAGCGCGCGAGCTGCGCTGTTGCTGTTGCTGTCGCTGGCCGCCCTGCTCGGCGGCCCCGCTTCCGCGCAAGACAAGCCCGAGGAACGCAAGGCGCTGCGCGTCTGCCAAGACCCGAACAACCTGCCGTTTTCGAACGACAAGGGCGAAGGCATCGAGAACCGGATCGCCCAAGTGTTCGGCCAGGCGCTGGGCCTGCCGGTCACCTACTTCTCGTTCCCGCAGCGCCTGGCGTTCATCCGCAATACGCTGCGCTACAAGCTGCCCGACCAGGACTACCCTTGCGACATCGTGATGGGCGTGCCGCTCGGCTACGACCAGGTCTCGGTGACGCAGCCCTACTACCGATCGACGTACGCGCTGGTGTACGCCCAGGGCAAGGGCCTGGACCAGGTTCGCAGCGCGCAAGATTTTCTGGCGCTCGACCGGGCCCAGCTCGCCAAACTGCGCATCGGCGTTTACGACCGCTCTCCCGCGTCCGACTGGCTCAGCCGACACGGCCTGGTGGACTCCGGCGTGCCGTACCCCATGATGAACGCCGACCCACAGCAGTACCCGGGCGAAATCATCGAAAAAGACCTGGCGTCGGGCAAGCTCGACGTGGCCATCGTCTGGGGTCCGATCGCCGGCTACTTTGCAAAGCGCATCCAGGCGCCGCGGCTCAACGTGGTTCCGCTGAAGAGCGAACCCGGTGTGCGCTTCGACTTCCAGATGGCGATGGGCGTGCGCTACGGCGAGCGCGAATGGAAGCAGCAGGTCGAGTCGCTGATCGAGGCGAAGCGCCCCGAAATTGCCGCGATCCTCGCCGAGTTCGGAGTGCCGATCGTCGCCGATGCCGACGCGTCGCCCGCGCGGCCAGCGCGCTGAGCGCTGAGACCTTGACCGTGCGGCGCGTGGCATGATGCGGCGGTGAAAGCGATGCGCCTGATCCATCTGCTGACCGCCGCGGCCGCGTTGCTGCTGCCCGCGGCCATGCACGCCGCGCCAGACTTCTCTCCGGCCGAACGGCTGCTGTTCATGACGAACCAGCTGGCCAAGCTCAAGCCGCCGCTGACGCTGAACTACAGCTACACCAAGACCGGCAGCCTGGAACAGGGCTTCAGCGACAAGGTCTCGATCGCACTGCGCGCCCAGGCGAGCGGCAAGTGCTGCACCGCGAACGCCGAGTTCCTGAGCGGCGCGCGGCGCCTGTCGCTGCCCGAGGTCGAGGCGGCCGACGGCAACCCGGTGATCCTGTACTTCCTCGAGCGCGACATTCGCGAGATGAGCCGCCTGACGAAAGGCCAGTCGAACTACTTTCGCAAGCGCATCCGCATGGCCGTGTATGACGGCGCGCGGATCGCCGACGCGAGCATGAGCTTTCGCAGCAAGCCGGTCGCGGTGCGCACGGTCACGATCTCGCCTTATCTCGAAGACCCGCTGCGCGTGCGCTTCGAGAGTCTGGCGACCAAACAATACGTGTTCACGCTGTCCGACGCCGTGCCGGGCGGCGTGGTCTCGATCCGCACCTGGGTCGCGGCGCCCAGTGCCGGCGCCGCGCCGCTGCTCGAAGAAGAAATGCTCCTCGACGGCGCGTCTCCCGCGCCGCGTTACCCCTGAAAAAGTTGTCCAACCCCATGGCCTTGCATCGTTTGTCCACCCTGCGTCTGCTGATGAGCGGCTGTGCCCTGCTCAGTGTTGCCGGGCTCGCGTCGGCGAACGACTTCCCCACCGTCGAGCGCGTGCTCTATGTTCAAGAGTGCATGAAGGTCAACCCAGGGCCGCACTACGAGATGCTCAACAAATGCTCGTGCGCACTCGATGCGCTGGCGCGCGAGGTCAAGTTCGACGACTACAGCGGCATGGTGACGATCGTCAATGCCATGTCGATCGGCGGCGAGCGCGGCAATCAGCTGCGCGACAACGACTCGCTCAAGCCGCAGATCAAGCGCTACCGCGAATTGCAGGTGCAAGTGCAGAAGGGCTGCTTCATCACGCCGAGGTGACACCATGAACCTGTCCGTTTGCCGCTTTGCGGTGCTGCTCGCTCTCATCCAGGCAATGCCAGCCCACACCGCGCCGATGTTCGCGGCCAGCGACGACCCTGCCGCGAGCGCGATCTGGCAAAAGGTTCGCGCCAGCGTGTTCGAGGGCCGGCCGATCGCCGCCGCGCCCGCCGGTGCGCTGACGCTCGAAGCGCCGGCGCGCGCGATCGACGCGGCGGTGGTGCCGATCGCGATCCGCACCCGCTTCGGGCCAGGGCGCCAGGTGGTCAAGCTCTACCTCATCATCGACGCGAACCCATCGCCGATCTCGGCGATCTTCCAGTTCGCCGCGGACAGCCAACGCTTCGACGTCGAAACGCGCGTGCGCGTCGACGAGTATTCGCACGTTCGCGCGGTCGCCGACATGAGCGATGGCACGCTGTACGCGACCACGCGCTTCGTCAAGGCCTCGGGCGGTTGCTCGGCGCCGGCGGGCGGCGACGCCGCGGCGGCGCTGGCGAACCTTGGCAAGATGAAGTTCCGGATCGACGGCGACCGACAAGGCGCCGAGCCGGTGCTGGCGCAACTGATGATCGACCACCCGAACCACTCCGGCTTGGCAATGGACCAGGCGACGCGCCAATACACACCGGCGCACTATGTGCGCAAAGTGGACGTCACGCTCGGCGGCAAGCCGGTGTTCTCGGCCGATGTCGATTTTTCGATCAGCGAGAACCCGAACTTCCGCTTCTACTTCAAGCCGCAAGCCGGCGCCGAATTGCGCGCGACGGTGGTCGATTCGCGCGATCTGCGTTTTGTCTCGGCGCCGACGCGCGACGCGCCGCAGTGACGGCATGAGCCCTGAGGACTCCCTCCCCCGCCGGCGGGAGAGGGCGGGGGGTCAGGGGCTGTGAGTTGTTCGGTCTTGCTCCCTCTCCTTCTGGGAGAGGGCTGGGGGCGCAGCGGGGCTTTCGAGCCGCATGCGGCGAGCCCGCGAAGCGGCTCCGGCCTGTCAGCCGGAACGCGCACTGCAAGTGAGGGCTGGCGGCCCACACCAGTGCCCGTTACACGGACCCTCACCCCGACCCTCTCCCGCAAGCGGGAGAGGGAGCAAACACGAGCTTGCACGCCGGCAAATCCTGCGTGCGGTTCTCGCCGCTTGCCTGCCGATGACAGCTTGCGCCAACACCG
>JANOLA010000259.1:0-3811 GCA_031419535.1 Burkholderiales bacterium
AGCTGATCCAATCCGGTGCCTTGCAGGTCTGCGCTGAACAGGTCGACGTGCGCTCCATCAAGTTGCCGAGCTACGTCTACGCCTCGCGCGAAGACCACATCGTTCCGTGGGAGGCGGCGTACCGCAACACGCAGGTGCTGAACGGCAAGATTCGTTTCGTGCTCGGCGCATCGGGCCACATCGCCGGCGTGATCAACCCACCTGCGAAGGGCAAACGTTGCCACTGGACCGGCGCGAATGACAAACTGCCACCCGACCCGAAGAGCTGGTTCGACACGGCTTGCGAATCGTCAGGCAGTTGGTGGCCCGACTGGGCACAATGGTTGCAAGGGCATGCGGGCCGCAAGGTGCCGGCGCCCAAGACGGCCGGCAGCCGCAAGTACAAGGCGATCGAGGCGGCCCCGGGGCGCTATGTGAAACAGAAGGCGTGACGGCCGGACCCCATTTCAACCAGGAGAGATCAATGACCCAGAAGATTGCGTACGTGACGGGTGGAATGGGCGGCATCGGCACGTCGATGTGCCAACGCCTGCACCAAGACGGGTTCAAGGTCATCGCGGGCTGCGGCCCGAGCCGCGACCATGCCAAGTGGCTCGGCGAACAAAAGGCGCTGGGGTACAGCTTCTACGTGTCGGTGGGGAACGTCAGCGATTGGGACTCCACCGTGGCGGCGTTCGAGAAGGTGCGCGCCGAGCACGGCAACGTTGTGGTGCTCGTCAACAACGCCGGTATCACGCGCGACGGCATGTTCCGCAAGATGACGCCGGCCGATTGGCACGCGGTGATCGACACCAACCTGACGAGCCTGTTCAACGTAACCAAACAGGTCATCGAGGGCATGATGGAAAACGGCTGGGGCCGCATCGTCAACATCAGTTCTGTGAACGGCGAAAAGGGCCAGTTCGGCCAGACCAACTACTCTGCCGCCAAGGCTGGCATGCACGGCTTCACGATGGCGCTGGCGCAGGAAGTCGCGAACAAGGGCGTGACGGTCAATACGGTGAGCCCGGGCTACATCGCCACCGACATGGTGAAGTCGATTCGCCAAGACGTGCTCGACAAGATCGTTTCGGGCATTCCCGTGAAGCGCCTGGGCACGCCGCAGGACATTGCATCCATCGTGTCGTGGGTCGCGTCCGACGAATCGGGCTTTGCCACCGGGGCTGACTTCTCCGTCAACGGCGGTCTGCACATGGGGTAAGACCGGTCGCTACCAAGGCCTGCGCGCTGCCGAGCAAACCCGGTTCGCTGCCGTCCCACTCCACGCTCAGCACTGGTGCGGAGAACCCCGGAAAATTACGCCGCATCGATTGCAGATAGACCGGGTCGTAGTGTGTGACCAGAAGGTCGCGCACCACGGTGGCAACGTGGCCGTTGCGGGCGGCTTCTTGCCAGGCGTTCACAACATCGTTGCCGCGCAACGTGCGCAGCGCGTCGAGGCGCTCGCAGAACGCGCCGATGTCGTCGACGAAATGGCGGTATTCGCTCAGCAGCAGCGTCACGCGTGCGTCCAGCGCGAGCTGCAGGTTCACGCACGGCGCGGCGCGCATGTGTTGCACGAGCGCAGGAGGAACCTGCAAGTCGCCGACTTTGCGGCTCTCGCTCTCGACCCAGATGCGGCGCTTCACGTCGAAGCGGCGCAGTTGATCCCACAGCAGCGACTCGAACATCTTCTGCCCGGGCTGGCGCTGCCCCGGAACCAGACCCAGCACCGATCCGCGGTGATTGGCCAAGGCCTCCAGATCAAGCACCTGCTCGCCGCATTTCTTCAGCACTTGCAACAGCAGGCTCTTGCCCGAACCGGTGGTGCCGCACACGACACGCAGGTCGAACTTGCGCGGCAGCGTGTCGAGGTCCACGACGACCGCGCGCCGGTAGTCGCGGTAGCCGCCGTCGAGCACGTCGACGGGCCAGCCGACTTGGCTCAGCACGCTGGCCAGTGCGCCGCTGCGCTGGCCGCCGCGCCAGCAATAGACGAGCGGGTGCCAGCTCTTGGGCAGCGCCGCCGCTTCGCGCTCGATGTGCGCCGCGATGTTGCGCGCGACCAGCGCCGCGCCGCGCTTCCTCGCCTCGAAGGGAGACTCCTGCTTGTACTGCGTGCCGACCGCCTGCCGCTGGGCGTCATTCAAGCTCGGCCAGTTCACGGCGCCCGGCAGATGGTCTTCGGCGAACTCGCTCTCGGAGCGCGCGTCGATGAGCGCGTCAAACTCGCCCAGGCGTGCCAATGCATCGGCGGCGGCGATGCGGGTCAGCGGCATCGAAATTTCGGCACCTCAGGCGCCGATCGCGGCGAGCAACTCGGTTTCGATCGCGATCTGCTGCCGGTTTTGCTGCAACTCGGGCCCGTCGATCAAGAACGTGTCTTCGACGCGCTCGCCGAGAGTCGTGATCTTCGCGAGCTGCAGGTTCACGCGGTGCCGCGCCAACACGCGCGCTATCGCGAACAGCAAGCCGGCTCGGTCGTTCGCCGAGACGCCGAGCAACCACGCCTGGGCGCGTTCGTCGGGGCGCAGCGTGACGCGCGGCGTCACCGGGAACGACTTGACACGCCGGGATAACCGGCTGCGCCTCGGCTCGGGCAATGGCGCGCGCGCGGCGAGCACCTGGGCGAGCTGGGTCTCCACCAGCAGAATCATGTCGCGGTAGTGGTCTTCGGCCGCGGTGCTGGTGACTTGAAACGTGTCCAGCGCGTAGCCGGAGTTCGTGGTGTGGACCTTGGCGTCGAGAATGTTGTAGTCGGCGGTGTCGAAGTAGCCGCAGATGCGCGCGAACAGGTCGGTCTGGTCGGGTGCATACACCAGAACTTGCAGGCCTTCGGCCAGTGGCGACAGGCGAGCCCGCACGATGGGCACGCTGCTGCCCACATGCACGTGCAGCACGCGCGCGTGCCAGCCGATGTCGGCGGCGTCGTGGCGCGCGAAGTAGCTCACGCTCAAGGTCTTCCACAGGGGCGCTTCCACGCCGGCAGGCAGCGAGTACAGGTTCAGCGAATTGCGTGCGTCCTGTTTTCGTGTCTCGATTTCCGCGTCGAGGTTGAGCTTGGCGCCGCCCAGCGCGCGCAGTGCGAGCCGGTACAAGTCTTCCAGCAGCTTGCCCTTCCAGGCGTTCCAGACCTTGGGGCTGGTGCCGCGGATGTCGGCCACCGTCAGCAGGTACAGCGCGGTCAAGCGCCGCTCGGTCTGCACCGACGCGGCGAACGACTCGATGACCTCGGGGTTGGACAAGTCTTCCTTCTGCGCGATGTGCGACATCGTCAGGTGCGACTTCACCAGAAACTCGACCAGCGCTGCCTCGTCGCGTGCCAGTTCGTGGTCGCGGCAAAAGCGCCGCACCTCCATCGCGCCCAGATCAGAGTGGTCGCCGCCACGCCCCTTCGCGACATCGTGAAACAGCGCCGCGATGTAGAGCAGGTACGGCTTGTCCCAGGTCGACGCCAACTGCGAGCAGAACGGATATTCATGCGCGTGCTCAGGGATGAAAAAGCGCCGCACGTTGCGCAGCACCATCAGGATGTGCTGGTCCACGGTGTAGACGTGGAACAAGTCGTGCTGCATCTGCCCGACGATGCGCCGGAACACCCACAGCGTGCGACCGAGCACGCTGGTCTGGTTCATGAGCCGAAATGCGTGTGTCTGGCCGCGCGGCTCGCGCAAGATGCGCATGAAGTTGGCACGGTTCACGGGGTCGCGCCGAAAGCCCGCGTCCATCACGTCGCGTGCGTTGTACAGCGCGCGCAGCGTGCGTGCCGACAAGCCGTTGATGCCCAGCGTTTGCTGATAGGTCAGAAAGGTTTCGAGGATGGCGTGCGGGT
>JANOLA010000260.1:0-1659 GCA_031419535.1 Burkholderiales bacterium
GGTGTTCAGTGAACGCTGAGACTTACCCATTGACGATGAGAAGCCGGCCTTGCACGCCGGGGTTGGGCGCAGATAAGCACAACAGCAGGCTGCCGGAGCGTTGGGGCACGCAGTTCGAGGCGTTCGAAATCAAGCCGGCAGTGGTCATTGCCGGCGCGGCGTCGAGCACGCGGTCGGCGACAATGACCCGGCCGTTGGCGAACGAAAGAGTCTTGTTGCCGAAATTCGACGTCTGAACCGCCACCACGAGCTGCTCGGCGAGGCCGTCAGGGAGGACTTGGATCAGTCGTGCGTCGGCGGAGCCGAATCCGTACAGTGTGGTCCCCGTCGAGTCAAAGACCACCAGATTGCTCCCGGTATGCGTTTGCGTGCGCTTGGGTTGAATCACCAAATCCCGAAAGAGCGCAACTCCGTCGTGGCCGGGAGAGACATTGGGCCGCGTCATCGATACCGCCACCAGCGAGGCATCGACCGGCGAAACGGCAATCGTCTCTGCGTTTACGTTTCCGGGGAAGGGGTCGCTGGACAGGAGCTGCGCCCGGCCCCGCTCGGTCATTGCCGGCAGTGCGAGCCTGAGCAGCTCGCCCGAGCCGTCGAGTCCGACGTAGAGCACGCTGCCATCCGCGGCGAGGGCAAGCGCATTCGGCTCGGAGCCGATCGGCCCAAAGTACGTCACCTGTCTGGTCACAGGATCGATCGTGGCGATGCTGTTGCCTGTGCCAACCACTGACCCCGGGATGCTCGCGTAGTAGACGTTGCGCACGCTGTCGTACACCAGCGCGTTGTGCACCAGGCGAATATCGACGGCTTGTCCGTCGAGCATCGGCGGAGGGTTCGAGGGGTTCCAATTGGCGCCGCTCACCGTTGCCGACGTCAAGCCCAGGCTGTGTAGCGGATCGACAATGGCACCGGCGGCATCGACCACCGAGCGGATCGCCTTTGCCATTCCGAGGTTCGGCGCAAACCAGGTTTCTTCCGTGGCAATCAACGTGGCGTCGGTGTTTCCCGGCGCGGTTGGCCGCAGAGTCAGACGTAGGACATTGCGGAAATGCGCTACGTCGGTCAGGGTCATGGCCACCGACATCTGCAGGGTCTCGAAGCCGAGAAACTCCTGCGTAAACTCGATCCGAAAACTCTCCTGGGCGCCGTCTCCGTCCAGATCGGCGCCCCAGGGCCCGCTGCGCACGTGCCGGCGCGTAGAGCCTTGAGGGTACAGGGGGGTGGCGTACTCGAAGATCGCGCCGACGATGGCCGCCGCGGCCGGGGGCACGCCAACTCCGAGCGGTGCGGTGTCAAGCAGGCCGGCGTCGCTGACGATGTAGTCGGTGGTGAAAGCAGCAGCACCGGTTTCTGTTTCTGTGAGCGAGACACGCCCCGATGCGTCAGGCCCGGAGAATATCTGACGTGTGACAGTCGCTCCAGTGGGCATGCCGCCAGCGTCGAGCCTGTTGTAGTTCCAGACGTCAGCTGCGCCCATCGGGAACAGATTCCGCGTGCTCACATCGATGCGCGGCCCGGCGGGGAGCTGATCCTCGCTCGTCGTGGGGAAAGGCGGTGCGCTGCTGCCGGGGCCTCCCCCACCCCCGCCGCCGCACGACGCAAGCAGCACGCACGCCCCGACAGCACACGCGACCAGGTACAAATTCTTTTGGATCAGCG
>JANOLA010000261.1:0-1587 GCA_031419535.1 Burkholderiales bacterium
GCCTGCTGCGCCTCCCGTTCGACGTGACCTGCATCAGCCCGATGTGGGCCGCCGAAGAACTGCTGCGTGCCGAAGGTTTCGAGGAGGTCAGCTACGTGCCGCTGTCGCTCGAGCAATATGCGACTGTGGGCTTTCACGGTACGGTGGCAGCCGGCAGCGCCGATATTGCGATTGGCGATCTCTTCGGCCTCCTGCCTGCGCTCGATGCGGGAATGCCGGTTGTGGCTCTTGCGGGGATCCACCCGGGCTGCTATGAGTTGTTCGGGACAAAGACCTTGCGTTCGATCCACGATCTGAAGGGCAAGACGATCGCGGCCTCCAATTTCGGCCGCCGCGCCTTCACCTCGGCCATGCTCGCGCATGTGGGGCTCGATCCGCGCAAGGATGTGACGTTCGTTGAATCCCGCGACGGTGTGCGCCTGCTGTCCGAGGGCAAGGTCGACGCGGTGCTGGGTTTTCCGCCCGAGCCGCAAATGATGCGAGAACAAAACATCGGCGTGTCGCTCGTCAATACGACGATCGACCGGCCATGGTCGCAGTACTTTTGCTGCATGGCGTTCGGTAACCGCGACTTCGTGGCCAAGTATCCGGTTGCGACGAAACGCGCCCTGCGTGCACTCCTGAAAGCGGCGGAGCAATGCGCGGCGGAGCCGGAACGCGTGGTTCGCATGCTCGTCGATCGTGGCTTCTACAAGGAGTCCCGCTACTCCGCGCAGGTGCTGCGCGAAATTCCCTACAAACGCTGGCGCGAATACGACTCGGCCGACAGCCTGCGCTTCTACGCGCTGCGGCTGCACGAAGCAGGGTTCATCAAGTCGAACCCGCAGAAGCTGCTGGCGCAGGGGACGAACTGGCGCTTCATCGAGCAGATCAAGCGGGAAATGAAGGTGTAGCGCAAGAGCCCGCAAGCTCTCACCACGACCCGCAAGCTGCGGCGGCACAGCCTCGCCCAAGGAATACGATAGCGGCATCATGCCGCTCAAGGTGCACGAACTGATCACCCGCCTCGAGGCCGAAGGCTGGTTTCTGATTCGGCAGAAGGGCAGTCACCGCCAGTATCATCACCCTGCAAGGACAGGCACGGTCACGGTCGCCGGCAAGCCGAGTGTCGATATCCCGCCGGGCACCTTGAACAGCATCCTGAAGCAGGCCGGCCTGAAGAAGTGAGGGCGCGAGTGCAATACCTGGTTGTCATCGAGCAGGGCCCAACGAGTCTGGGCGCGTATGTGCCGGATCTGCCGGGGTGCGTCGCCGTCGGTGCGACTCGGGAGGAAGTGGCTATCCTCATTCAGGAGGCGATCGAGTTCCACATCGAAGGCCTCAAAGCTGACGGGCAGCCCGTCCCCCAGCCGAGCTCAACGGCTGAGGTCGTCGAAGTTGACGCATAAGCACCCTTTCGAGCGCGCCACACGGCGGTGACATGAGTACACGGCGCCGGAACTGGACGACCCTCCTGCTGGCGCTGCTGATTGCGCCCGCGCAGAATCTCCACGCCGCCAACACCGGCGCGACGCGCCTGCCCATCATCGGGCCGGCTCCCGCATTCAAGCTCGACTCCTCGCGCGGCACGCGCGTCGCCCTGGCCGA
>JANOLA010000262.1:0-5432 GCA_031419535.1 Burkholderiales bacterium
AGCCGGGACCCATCCGCGGAGGCCCCCCGTTTGGCGATGCGTTCATCGCGTGCAACCGGTGGATCCCGGCTTTCGCCGGGATGACGAGGGTTGTCGGGCAAGCCTCGAGGCCACATCGAACGACAGCAAAGGGCCGAAAGCCGCCCCAACGATCCCGAAGGGGCCCATACGGGTCCCAGGGGGCCGCGAACGAAGTGAGCCTGGGGGTTTCATTTCAACACGGTCCTCACAGCGGCACCAGAATCCGCACGCGAAACATGTCGCCGTCGCGCCGCGCCTCGAACTGCGCTGCCACGTCGTGCATCAGGCGCAGCCGCTCGCGCACGTTGGCCAGCGCCATGCCGTTGCCCGGCTGCGAAGGCTCTTTCGGAATGCCGTTCACGATCTCGATCTCGGCGCGCCCCAGGCGCACCCGCGTGCGCACCCGGATCGTGCCGCCCTCGGCCGCCGGCTCGATGCCGTGGCGAACCGCGTTCTCCACCAGCGGTTGCAGCAGCAGCGGCGGCACCCGCGCTGCCGCGGCGGCGGCGTCGAGTTCCCACTCCAGCCGCATGCGGCTGCCGAAGCGGATCTGCTCGATCGCCAGGTAACGCTTGGCGAGTTCCACTTCCTGGGCCAGCGTCACCGCTTCGCCGTTTTCCGACAAGGCGCCGCGAAACAGCTCGGCCAAATCTTCAAGCACACCCTCGGCGCGCTCCGGGTCGAGCCGCACCAGCGTCAACGCGGTGTTCAGGGTGTTGAACAGAAAATGCGGGCGAATCCGCGACTGCAACTCGGCCAGCCGCGCCGCCGTTTGCACCGGCAGCAACGCCTTGGCGCGCATGCGCAGCCACTGGAACATCACGGCCGCGATTCCCGCGCCCGCCAAGGCCGGCGCTACGAAACCCGGCGACGCCACGGCGTCGGGCCCCGGCAGGCTGGCCAGCCACGTGCCCAGCGCCGCGCACAGCGCGCCCATCGGCACCACCACGCACCATTGGCCGGCTTCGGGCAGCGCCGTGATCGGGCGCTTCAAAGCGCAGGTCAGCAGCAGCCAAAGCAACACGGCGGGCAGCGCGCCGGCCGACCCTGCCGCAAGCAGCAGCATCCAGGACTGCAAGCCCGTCGCCTGGAAGCTCACCGCAATCGCCACCACCGCATGCACGAACAGCAGCGCGCGCAATACGACGCCGACATGGCACACGTCGAACAGCGCTTGCGCCGGCCGCGCCGCGAGCCCCGGGCCCGCACCGAATGCCGACGGGGCGAAGCTCGACGAGACCGGCTCGGTCAAACTGTCGGAGGCGAGCGTGTGTGGGTCAGCCAAGGTGGTCACGGGTGCGTTCGCGTGGGAGCGGGCCGCATGCATCGGGCGCGCATGAATCGATAGGTCGCTAGGGCGGATCGATAGAATCGGCACTCCGCGCGGCGTGCGACAAACGCACGCATTGTCTCCAACTCCGACGCGCCGACGCCCACCCAGTCTGCGTCATCCCTCACACATCATGACCAGCAGTTCTCTAGAGCGCAAGTCCCAGGCGTGGTCCGCGCTGTTCTCCGAGCCGATGGACGAGCTGGTGCAGCGCTACACCGCGAGCGTCGGGTTCGACCAGCGCCTGGCGCGTGCCGACATCGCCGGCAGCCTGGCGCACGCCGAGATGCTGGCGCAGGTGGGGCTCATTTCCACCGCCGATTACGAGGCGATTCAACGCGGCCTGGCGCAGATTCGCGAAGACATCGAGGCCGGCCGATTCGAGTGGCAGCTCGCGCTCGAAGACGTGCACCTGAACATCGAGGCGCGCCTGACGCAGCTCGTCGGCGACGCGGGCAAGCGCCTGCACACCGGGCGTTCGCGCAACGACCAGGTCGCGACCGACGTGCGGCTGTGGCTGCGCGACGAGATCGACGCCCTAGCCATCCTGCTCGCGGACCTGCAGCGCGCGCTGGTCGACGTGGCCGCCGCGAACACGCAGACCATCATGCCCGGCTTCACGCATCTGCAGGTGGCTCAGCCGGTGAGCTTCGGGCACCACATGCTCGCCTATGTGGAGATGTTTTCGCGCGACGCGCAGCGCTTCATGGAGGTGCGCGCGCGCACCAACTGCCTGCCGCTGGGCGCCGCGGCGCTCGCCGGAACGAGCTATGCGCTGGACCGCGAACGCGTGGCGCGCGCGCTCGGCATGGTGGATGCGAGCGGGCACGCCTGCGTCTGCCAGAACAGCCTGGACGCCGTGAGCGACCGCGACTTCGCGATCGAATTCACCGCCGCCGCGGCGCTGTGCATGGTGCATGTGTCGCGCCTGAGCGAAGAGATCGTGCTGTGGATGAGCCAGAACTTCGGCTTCATCGAACTCGCCGATCGCTACTGCACCGGCAGCTCGATCATGCCGCAGAAAAAGAACCCCGACGTCGCCGAACTCGCGCGCGGCAAGAGCGGTCGTGTGGTGGGCCATCTGATGGCGCTGCTGACGCTGATGAAAGGCCAGCCGCTCGCGTACAACAAAGACAACCAGGAAGACAAGGAGCCGCTGTTCGACACGGTGGACACGCTGCGCGACACGCTGCGCATCTTTGCCGAAATGCTGGGCGGCTTGCGCGTCAAGCCGCAGGCGATGGAACTCGCCGCGGCCAAGGGCTACGCCACCGCGACCGACCTCGCCGACTACCTGGTGAAGAAAGGCCTGGCGTTTCGCGACGCGCACGAAATCGTTGCCGGCGCGGTGAAGCAGGCGCAGGCGCGCAGCGTCGCCTTGGGCGATCTGACTCTCGACGAGTTGCGCGCATTCAGTTTGATGATCGACGCCGACGTCGCCCAGGTGCTGACGCTGCGCGGCTCGCTCGACGCACGCAACGTGCTCGGCGGCACCGCGCCCGCGCAAGTGCTGGCGCAGGTGGCGCGGCACCGGGCGCGGCTGGGCTGAAGCTTCGGCGTTCAGGGGCTTGTATGAGACGAAGCGTGATCGCGATCGGAATCGGGCTCGGGCTCGGATTGGCTTGTGCGGCGGCAATCCTGGTAGCCGCCGCAAGTGCGCCGGTCGCGGCGCTGAATGCGTTGGCGGGCATCGACTCGCTGCGCGTCGGTTCGGCCCTGCAATATGGCCCGCTCGCGCGCCAGCGCCTGGACATCTACGCACCCGCAACGCCAGCGCCGCCAGGCGGCCATCCCGTCATCGTGTTTTTCCATGGCGGTTCATGGAACCGCGGCGAGCGAGCCGACTATCGTTTCGTCGGCGAAGCGCTGGCGTCGCGCGGCGTGCTCACGCTGCTCGCCGACTACCGGCTCTACCCCGAAGTGCGCTACCCCGAATTCCTGTCCGACTGCGCACTCGCCCTCGCCTACGCGATGCACGAAGCCTCGCGCCTGGGCGGCAACCCGCGGCGGTTGTTCGTGATGGGGCACAGCGCGGGCGCCTACAACGCAGCGATGCTGGCGCTCGACGCCAGTCGTCTTGCGCCGACCGGGCACTCGCCGAAAGAGCTGGCCGGCTGGATCGGCCTGGCCGGTCCGTACGACTTCCTGCCGATGACCAACCGCGACGCGCAGCCGGTGTTCTTTCACCCGAACTATCCGAGCGGCACGCAGCCGCTCGACTACGCGGCGTTAGGCGCGCCGCGCAGCTTTCTCGCGGCGCCCGTCGACGACAGCCTCGTCAACCCGCAGCGCAACACGGTGGGTCTGGCGAAGCGGCTGCGCGACGCCGGCGCGGCCGTCGAGTTGAAGCTGTATTCAGGCGTCGACCACATGACCCTGGTCGGCGCCTTCGCCTGGCCGCTGCGCAGGCTGGCGCCGGTGCTGAACGATGTGGTCGCGTTCGTCGAGGCCCGGCCTTAGCAACTCGTGCGCCGCACTCGAAACGCCCGTTCACCAGGGTTTCAGAGGTGCACCGGACGCCAGCTGCGCGTTCGGCGCTTCGATGGGCAACAATGCCCGCCAAGCACGCTCAGCGTTCGAATGACTCACAGTTCTGCCGCCGATCCCGCGCCCCTGGCCGCGACGGCCCCTGTCTGCGGCAATTGCCGCGGACCGATGCAGCCCTTGCATCTCGCGGGTCACTACGGCCGCTCGGTGGAGATCGACGTCTGCGCGCCTTGCCACCTGGTCTGGTTCGACCAGACCGAGACTGCGCGCCTGACCGGCGCGGCGCTGCTCGATCTGATCGCGGCGATGGCGCGTTCGCAGACGCTGCCGCATGAGCCTCTGCACGCGAGCACGCGCTGCCCGCGGTGCAGCGGCAGCCTGAAAACGGTGCACAACAGCACGCGCTGGGGGAAGTCGCTGCAACTGGAATGCCAACGCGGCCATGGTGCGTACCAGTCGTTCGCGCAGTTCTTGCAGGAGAAAGGCCTGTTGCGCCCGATGTCGCGCCTGGACCGGGCCCAGCTCGAGCAGCGCGACGGCGGCATCCATTGCGTGAACTGCGGCGCGGCCATCGGCACTGCCGACGAACAATGCCCGTTCTGCCAAAGCGTTCCCAGCTTGCTTGACGTGGCGCGTCTGGCGCGCGCGCTCGACCCCGAAGGTGCGATCGCGCCGCAGGCCGTGCATGCCACGCGCGCGAGCCAGGCGGCACTGCAGTGCGCGGCGTGCGGCGCCGCGCTGCCGCCGGAGCAATCGATGGCCTGCGCGTCGTGCGGCGCGATCCTCGCGATCGGCCGGCTGAGCGAAGCGCATGCGCACGTGGCCGCGCTCGGCCCGGCGTTGCGCGCGCACGCGGCCAAGCCCTCCGCCGAAGTCATCAAGCGTCGCCTCGACGCGCTCGAAGGCGACTTGCCGCGCCGGCGCGAATGGGTGGCGAAGATGGAAGCCGAAGCGGCTGAAGGCAGCGGCGGCGATTTCGATCAGCGCGAATGGTCGGCGCTGTTCGGCTCCGGCACGAACCCGCTGCGGGCGGTGCTGATCGCGCTGCTGATCTGGTTCATTTGGTGGTTTTGGTGAGGCGCATGGTGGGAGCTTGAGCGGCCCCAGGCCGACGGCCGGGTCGACTCAAGAGACGCGATTCAGAGCGGGCGCTGACGCCCTCAGCGCAATCGCTGCAGCACAGCTTCGTCCCACGCCGTGGCGCGCACTCCCTCGCCCCACAGGTCGAGTTGCACCGGCGTGCCGTGGTGCACCGCTTGCGCCGCGGCACCGCGCACATAACCGAGGCCGACGCACGCGCCTGCTGCAGGGCTCCAGCCGGCGGAGCTGAGTTCGCCGACCGTAGAGCCGTCAATGTGGATCGCTTCGCCGCCCCAAACCCAGACAGCGGGATCGTCGAGAACAAAGCTCAGAAGCTTCTTGCGCAGTGGCTCGGCCTTCGATCTGAGCAGTGCGTCGCGACCGATGAAATCGGCGCCCTTGTCCAGCTTCACCGCGAAGCCGAGGCCGGCCTCCCACGGCGTTTCGTCGGGGCCGAGCTCGGCGCCCCAGGCGCGGCGGCCGGCTTCGATGCGCAAGGCGTCGAGCGCGTAGT
>JANOLA010000263.1:0-5596 GCA_031419535.1 Burkholderiales bacterium
CTACTCGGCGGATCGCGCGGCCGTGTGCTCGTGTACTTTGCGGCGATCGGTTTCTCCTTCGTGTTCATCGAGATCGCCTTCATCCAGAAGTTCGTGCTGTTCCTGAGCCACCCGCTCTATGCGGTGGCGGTCGTGCTGTTCTCGTTCCTGCTGTTCGCTGGAATCGGCAGCGCTGCGTCGAAGCGATTGCGCGACGACGGCACGCCGAAGCTGCGCCACGCGGAAGCGCTGGTCGTGGCTGCAATTGCACTGGCAGTGGCGCTTTGCCTCAGCCTGCTGCCCTGGCTGTTCCAGCACTCGATGGGGCTGCCCGACGCGGCCAGGATCGTGATCTCGGCCGCGCTGATCGCGCCGCTCGCGTTCTTCATGGGCATGCCGTTCCCGTTGGGGCTGGCGCGGGTGGAGGCCGGCGACGCCCGCCTGATCCCCTGGGCCTGGGCGATCAACGGCTGCGCGTCGGTGACCGGCGCGGTGCTCGCGACGCTGCTCGCGATCCACATCGGTTTCACGGCGGTCGTGATCGCGGCGCTGGTGCTGTATGGCGTTGCCACGGCGACTCGGCTGACACCGACGCCGCCGAGGCTTGATTCGAACCTGCCGTAGGCTTAGCATTGTTCACGTCGACAAGCTCGGGAGACGTCATGAATTCAGGTCTTTATCTCGGCCAGATCTCGCGCAGGGATTTGCTGCGCTTCGGAGCTTCACTGGGCGTGCTGTCGGCGGCCTTGGCGGGCGCGCCCCGCCCGGCGCGCGCGCAGGCGCTCGGCGGTGCGGTCCCGCAAGTCGATGCGCTGGCAGTGCGCGTCGTCACCGACTCCTACCACCACGCGTTCGAACCCTCGCGCAAGGTCGGCGACATGACGGTGCAGCGCTTCGCATTCGCGCTCGCCAAGGACCGGCCGCCGCGCAAGGCGCTGCAGAACGAATGGGGGCTGTCGCTGCCCTCGAATCGCGGCAGGGCGGCGAGACGCGCGAAATCCTGATCGACTTCGGCTACACGCCCGAGACGCTGAACAACAACCTCGAACTGCTGGGCATCGACCCGGCGCGGCTGGACGCATTGATGCTCAGCCACGGTCACTACGACCACTTCGGAGGGCTCAACGGTTTCCTGGCGCAGCACCAGGGCAGGCTCAAGAAGGCGCTGCCGTTCTACCTCGGCGGCGAGGAGTGTTTCTGCACTCGCGAAGCGGGCGTCGGCGATTCAGCGGGCGATTTCGGTGCCCTCGACCGCCAGGCGATCGCCAACGCCGGCCTGCGTGTGTTGTACGCCGACCAGCCCTCGGTGATCGCCGGACACGCCTTCTCCACCGGAATGATTGCGCGCGGCTCGTTCGAACGAGTGCTGGCGCCGACGCGCATGAAGCCCGGTTATGCGAACAACGTGGGTTGCAAGCCCGAAGCGCTTGCCGAAGCGAAGCGCAACCTGACGCTGGTGCCCGACGACTTCGAGCACGAGCAGGCGACCTGTTTCAACGTGAAGGGCAAGGGCTTGGTCGTGATGACGTCGTGCGGGCACCGCGGCGTCGTCAACTCGGTGCGCCGGGCGATTGCCGTCTCCGGCGTGAACAAGGTGCACGCGGTGATGGGCGGCTTCCACCTCGCGCCGCATGCGCCGGAGTACCTGCGCGAGACCGTTGCGGCGCTGAAGGAAATCAACCCGGATCACCTGATCCCGATGCATTGCTCCGGCGAGGCCTTCATCGCCATTGCGATGCAGGAGATGCCGGCCAAGGTGCTGCGCTCGTCGACCGGAACGCGCCTGCTGTTCGGCTGAACGGCGTTCGATCAGCCCTTGTAGCTGATGGCCAGATCGCCCACGCCGTCGACGTGGCCCTCGAGCTTGTCACCCGGCTTCACCGGGCCGACGCCGGCCGGCGTGCCGGAGTAGATCAAGTCACCGGGCTGCAGCGTGATCAGGTTCGACAGGTAGGCAATCTGCTCGGGAACGCTCCAGATCTGCATCGCCAGGTCGCCGCTTTGTTTGACCTGGCCATTCACCTTGAGCGTGATCGCGCCCTTCGACGGGTGGCCGATTTCGCTGGCGGGCTTGAGCGCGGTGCACGGCGCCGACTCGTCGAACGCCTTGCCCATCTCCCACGGCCGGCCTTGCTTCTTGGCTTCGCCTTGAATGTCGCGGCGCGTCATGTCCAGGCCGACGCCGTAGCCCCAGACATGCCCTAACGCCTTGTCGACGTGGATGTTCTTGCCGCCCTTGCCGATGGCCACGACGAGCTCGATCTCGTGGTGCACGTCTTTCGTTCCCACCGGGAAGGCGAGCGTGGCGTTGTTCTGAACGATCGAATTGGCCGGCTTCATGAAGAAAAACGGCGGCTCGCGGTCCGGGTCGTGGCCCATTTCGCGTGCGTGGTCGGCGTAGTTGCGGCCGACGCAATAAATGCGCCCGACCGGGAAGCGCTTGTCGCTGCCGGCGACGGGCAGGGAGGGCTGGGGTCCGATTTCGATGACGTAGTTGCTCATGGGCTCTTTCGTGGAGTGGTTCGTGGTGGGGTTGGGTTCAGTCGAGCTTGATGCCGACGGCTTTGGTGATGCTCACGTACTTGCCGACCTGGCCGCGCAGCATCTCGCGGAATTCCTCGGGGGACTTGCTCGCCAGAGGCTCGGCGCCGTTCGCGTCCATAGCCGCCTTGAATTCCGGCGTGGCGACGATGCTCGAAATCTCTTTGTGCAGGCGTTCGACGATCGCACGCGGCAGGTTCGCCGGACCCATAATGCCCAGCCACAGCGCGGCTTCGAAGCCGGCGTAGCCTTGTTCGGCGACCGTCGGAACGTCGGGCAGCGCCGGTGAGCGCAGCAGCGTGCCCACCGCGAGCGGGCGCACCTTGCCGGCCTTCGTGTTTTGCAGCAGCGCCGGCATCGAGCCGAACACGGCTTGCACCTCGCCGCCGACGATGGCCAGATCGGCAGGCGCATTGCCCTTGTAGGGAATGTGCACCACGTCAAGCTTCGCCGCGTCTTTCAGCATCTCCATCGCCAGATGCGTCGCCGTGCCGTTGCCGGCCGATGCGTAGTTCAGTTTGCCGGGCTGGCTCTTGGCGAGCGCCACGAATTCGGCGAGGTTGTTCGCCTTCACCTGCGGGTTCACGACCAGCAGGTAGGGCGTAATCGCCACCAGCGAAATCTGCGTGAAGTCGGCCACCGGGTCGTAGGGCAGCTTCGCATACGCGCCGGCCGCGATCGCGTGCGTGCTCGTCGTTCCCAGCGTGAGCGTGTAGCCGTCGGCGGGCGACTTCGCGGTGAGATCCGCGCCGATGGTTCCGCCCGCACCCGCCTTGTTGTCGACGTTCACGGTTTGGCCCAGGCGTTCGCTCAAGCGCTGCGCGACGATGCGCGCGACGATGTCGGTCGAGCCGCCCGGCGCGAAGCCGACGATCAGCTTGATCGGCTTGTCGGGGTAGGGCGATTGCGCGAGTGAGCCGGTGGCGGCGAGCATCAGGCTCACGCCGCCGGCGGCCGCGGCGATCAGGTGGCGAAGTCTCATGGTGTGTTCCTGAGGTAGGGGCGTGATTCTAGGCGTGGCGGTCGTGCCGAATCGGTCGTGCCGAATCGGGCGCGGACCGGTTGCACGTACCATCCCGACCCGATGCGCATCGAAGAACTCCGACAACGGCTGCGCGCCCTGGGCGCCGGCCCCGGCCACGAACGCCATGTGCTGAGCCGTTGGGTGAGGGCCCAGCCGCAGGGCAGCGGCAAGCATCGCATCGAAGATTTCCTCCCCAAGACGCTGCGCGACGCGCTGCCGGCGCTGGCCGAAGAGTTGGCCGCAGTCGCCCGCGTGCGCAGCGAGCATCCGGGCGCCGACGGTTCGGCGCGCCTGCTCGTCGAGCTCGCGGACGGCCAGGCGGTGGAAAGCGTGCTGCTGCCGCGCGACGGCGTGTGCGTCTCCACGCAGTTAGGCTGCGCGGTCGGCTGCGTGTTTTGCATGACGGGCAAGGGCGGCCTGCTGCGCCAGCTCGGCAGCGCCGAGATCGTGGCGCAAGTCGTGCTCGCGCGGCAGCGGCGCAGCGTGCGCAAGGTCGTGTTCATGGGCATGGGCGAGCCCGCGCACAACCTGGACAACGTGTGCGAGGCGATCGATCTGCTTGGAACAGAAGGCGCGATCGGCCACAAGAACCTGGTGTTCTCGACGGTGGGCGACGCGCGCGTCTTCGAGCGCCTGCCGCTCGGGCGAGTGAAACCCGCGCTGGCGTTGTCGCTGCATTCCACGCGCGCGCCATTGCGCGAACGGCTGCTGCCGCGCGCACCGCGCATCGCGCCGGCGGAGCTGGTGGAGCAGGGCGAGCGCTATGCGCGGCTCACGAGCTACCCGATCCAGTACCAGTGGACGTTGATCGATGGTGTCAACGACGGCGAAGACGAGCTCGACGGCATTGTCGAACTGCTGCACGGCAAGTACGCGATGATGAATCTGATTCCCTGCAACGCGGTCGACGGCCTGCCCTTCGCGCGGCCGAGCGCGGAGCGCGCGATGGCCATCGCCCAATCGCTGAACCGGCGTGGCGTCTACACGCGGCTGCGCCAGTCGGCGGGGCAGGACGTGGATGCGGGTTGTGGGCAATTGCGTATGCGCGGCTCGGCGGGTACCCGCCGGCAGATAGCGATCGAGCCTGCGTGAGGTAGAACAAGCGCCTTGGGCGAGCCCGGTTCCAGCCCGGCCAGACAATTCGGCAGCAACTGGAGGAGAGACAGATGGACCTTTCGCAACTCAACTACTTGGCGATCGTCGCCGCCGCGGCGGTGAGGTTCCTGCTCGGCGGCCTGTGGTACTCGCCGCTCCTGTTCGCCAATGCCTGGATGCGCGAAGCCGGCGTGAGCGAAGCGCAGACGAAGCAGGCGAACATGGCGCGGCTGTTCGGGTTCTCGGGCATCGCGGCGCTCGTGATGGCGTTCAACCTTGCCGCCTTCATCGGCCCCACGGCGACGCTCACCTTCGGCGCGCTCGCAGGGTTTGCCGCCGGCTTCGGCTGGGTGGCGATGGCGCTGGGAACGATCTACCTGTTCGAGCAACGTTCCTTCAAGCTCTGGCTCATCAACAGCGGCTACGAAGTGATCGCTTTCACGCTGATGGGCGCCATCCTCGGAGCCTGGAAGTGAGGCGCCGCGCCGGGTGGGTGGCTTGGGCTTGGCTGGCGCTGCTGGCGCAGGCGCACGCCGAAACCAGCAACGTCTCGGCCGCGGGCTTCACCTCGACGTTCCGCGAAGAAGTCAAGGCCACGCCCGACGAGGTATGGAAGGCCATCGTGCAACTGCCGCGCTGGTGGAGTGACGCGCACACCTATTCCGGCAAGGCGTCGAACCTGAGCCTCGATGCGGTCGCCGGCGGCTGCTGGTGCGAGCGTTGGGGCGACGGCAACTCGGTGCAGCATGCGCAGGTAGTGCTGGTGCAGCCGGGGCGAGTCATCAGATTGACGGGCAGCTTCGGCCCGCTGCAGGAACTTGGCGTGAACGGTGTGCTGACGATCGTCACGAGCGCGCAGGACGGCAAGACGTTCATGAGGATGACTTACCGCGTCGCCGGCAATGCGGACGCAGGCCTGGACAAGCTGGCGGCCGTGGTCGATCAGGTCATCGGAGC
>JANOLA010000264.1:0-2292 GCA_031419535.1 Burkholderiales bacterium
CGACGGGGGATCGGGTCTACGCCATCTGGGGGATGCGAGGCGCGGGCGTGCCTACCAGCGCGCAAGCAGCCGAGCGCCCTCGACCTTGCTGTCCCAGCGCTTGAGCGGCGTATCGCCCTTGGCGGTGCACTTCCCGTTGCGTACATCGAACGCCCACTCGTGTTTCGGGCAGGTGAGCGTGTGGCCTTGCAGCGCCAGGTGCGGGATGTTCGTCGTCTGGTGCGGGCACAGGCTGTCGAACACCTGCCAGCCCTGCGCACCGTGGTGCACGAACAGGCCGCGGCCGTCGCACTCCACGCGCTGCGTCGCGCCGACGGCGAGTTCAGCGACGCCGATCACGTCGTGCCACGCCGGCTCGGCCCCGAGGCCGGCGGCGCGGAACTCGGGCAAGTCCAGCGCCAGAATGATGTCAACGGCCCAGACGATTTTCGCCAGGCCGAGCGCCGGAAACGCCATCAGCAGCGCGTCCAGCACCTCGGCGGGCGAGCAGCCGTCGCGCAGCGCGCGCTTCAGGTACTGGCGCAAGCCCCGTTCGGTTTGCGCGTGCACCTTGGTGATGACCGAGATCAGGTCGCGCGTTTTCGGGTCGAGGTGTTTGCCGGCGTCTTTCAGGAACGCGAAGTAATGGCCCATCGCCTCGGGGCGGGCCTTGACGAGGAAGGTGAGTGCGTCGCTCATGGGAGCCAGCCTTTCAGATCAATTCGTGGACACGCAAACCAGCACCGGGCATTCGACCAGGCCGATCACCTTCTGCGCGACGCCACCGATGAATGCGCGCGACAGGTGCGTCGAGCTGCGCCGGCCGAGCACCACCAGGTCCGCGCCGAGGCGCTGCACGGCGCCGACGATCTGCTCGTGCGCCTTGCCGGTCAGCACCTGAATCTCGACGCGCGCACCGAGCGCGCGCGCCTGTGCCGCGCCGGCGTCGAGCGCGTCACCGGCCAGCTTGCGCGGCTCGGAGCGGTCCGATGCGGCCACGCTGATCAGCGTGAGCGGCAGGTCGAACTCGACCGCCGCGCGCGCGGCCTGCGCGAGCACGCCCATGTTCGGCACTTCGGGGTCGAGCGCGGCAAGCACCCGCTTCGCCCACATCTGCACGTCGCGTCCGTTCACGAGCACGTTGCACGGTGCGTGCGCGACCACCTTGCCGACCATGTCGCCCACCAGCAGGTTGGCGAGCAGGCCGCTCTTGCCGCGGCGCCGGATCACGATCAGCCCGGCGCGCTGGGCGCGCGCTTCGTCGACGATCTCGGCGTACAGCTCCGGGCCGCGGCGCACCTGGATCGAGAGCTGCACGCCTTGCGCCGCGGCAGTTTCGCGCAGTGCGCTCAGCTTGGCGGCTGCGGCAGCGTCGGCGCGCTCGGCCCACTCAGGTGCGACCGCATCGAATTCGGCGTTGCCGAGCATCGGCAGCACCACCGGCAAGGGCGATGCGCTGAGCTCCGCGAGCGCGAAGCCGATGCGCTCGGCGCCCACGTCGTATTCAGAATGCTCGGTGGCGAGCAGCGGCTTGGCGAACAGCTTTGTGTTCATGAATCAGAGTCCCGCCTCTAGAACGCCCGAGGCCGCCAGCAGCAACACCGCGGCCTGGGCAAGCGCGAGCCATACATACGCCCGGTCCGCGCTGGCGCGGTACAGCGGCAGCAGCGCCAGCACGCACAGCCCCGAGCAGCCGGCGAGCACGGCGATGCCGGTCAGGCAGAGCATGTCGCCGCGGTGCAGGTGCGCCGCCCAGGCCCAGCCGGTGGAAACGCCGCTGAGTTCGAGATAACGCGGCAGCGGCTGGGTCCACAGCTCGGGAAGTTGCTGAACCGGCACCTGCGCGGGCAAGAAGCCCGTGACGTAGGCGAGGAAGCCCAGCAGCAACAGCGCCAGGCCGACCCGGGTGCCCCAGTCGAGCAGGCGCGCGTAGCGCAAATGCGGCAGGTCGTTGCGATCGTTCATGGCCACCATCCCAAACCCTTGAGCAGCGCGCGCGCCCCGGCGAACAGCAGCACGCCGATCACCAGGCGCCGCACCACCGCGCCGCGCAGCACGTGCAGCAACCGCGCGCCGATGCGCGCGCCGAGCATCATGCCCACGACCGACGGCACGGCGATCATCGGCAGCACTGCGCCCTTGTTGATGTAGACCCAGGCGGCGGAAGAATCGACGAGCGACAGCACCAGCCCCGAAGTGCCTGCGGCGATTTTCAGCGGCGCGCCCATCAGCAGGTTCAGCGCCGGCACATTGGCCCAGCCCGCGCCGATGCCGAACATGCCCGCCAGCACGCCGATGCCCAGAAACACCAGC
>JANOLA010000265.1:0-5190 GCA_031419535.1 Burkholderiales bacterium
CAAAGAGATGGTGATGCCGGGCGACAACGTCAGCATCACGGTCAAGCTGATCAACCCCATCGCGATGGAAGAGGGGCTGCGCTTCGCGATCCGCGAGGGCGGCAAGACCGTCGGCGCTGGGGTGGTGGCGAAGATCATCGCGTGACATCGGCGCGAGTCGAGGCAGAGGCAACAGGGGCGTAGCTCAATTGGCAGAGCGCTGGTCTCCAAAACCAGAGGTTGGGGGTTCGATGCCCTCCGCCCCTGCCAGAAACGAAGCCTTCCAACAGGGCAAGCAGGGCAAAGGTTAGCGGAAACGGCCAGTCCCAGTCAGGGGCTGCTATTCCCAGTCTGCGCAAGCTGTGACCACGCAAATTGCGCGAGTCACTTGAACGAATCGACCGACAACCATGGCAGCAACACCCGAAGTTCAGACCGTATCGACAGGCGCCGACAAGGCGAAGCTCGCTGCCGCGAGTGCGCTGGTCATCGCCGCGGTGGTCGTCTTTTACGTCCTGGCCCAGCAAGACCTTTGGCTTCGCATCGTGGCGTTGGCGGCGCTCATGGCGCTGGGCGTGGCATTGTTTTTCACCTCTGAGCCGGGCAAGCAACTCATTGCCTATGGGCAGGACTCGGCCCGCGAGGTTCGCAAAGTCGTGTGGCCGACACGCAAGGAAGCGATGCAGATGACCGGCTATGTCTTCGCGTTCGTCTTCGTGATGGCGTTGTTCCTCTGGCTCACCGACAAGACGCTCGAGTGGGTGTTGTACGACTTGGTGCTGGGTTGGAAGCGGTGAAGGACCGAAGCATGACCGAACAACTCCAGCCGGCGCCTGCCGCCGCCTCCGCGCCCCCTTCCACCCTGCGTTGGTACGTCGTGCACGCGTACTCGGGCATGGAAAAAGCCGTCGAGCGCAACTTGCGCGAGCGCATCGACCGCTCCGAGTTGCAAAGCAAGTTCGGGCGCATCCTCGTGCCGATGGAAGAAGTAGTCGAGCTCAAGAACGGCAAGAAGTCCGTGTCGGAGCGTCGCTTCTTTCCGGGCTATGTGCTCGTCGAAATGGAGATGGACGACGACACCTGGCACTTGGTGAAGCACACCAACAAGGTCACGGGTTTCGTCGGCGGCGCGAAGAATCGGCCGTCGCCGATCTCGGAAGCTGAAGTGATGAAGATCGTGAGCCAGATGCAAGAGGGCGTCGAAAAGCCGCGACCCAAGGTTCAGTGGGAAGTGGGCGAACTGGTGCGCGTCAAGGAAGGCCCGTTCACCGATTTCAATGGCGCCGTCGAGGACGTCAACTACGACAAGTCCAAGGTGCGCGTGTCGGTCACGATCTTCGGCCGCGCGACCGGCGTGGAGCTCGACTTCTCGCAGGTGGAAAAAGTCTGATTCGCAAAGTTTGATTCGATTCGGCTGCCTCGCGCAGCGTTCGAGCTGGCCGCGCTCGTGAACAGCGGCCCGTTGCTGCCGGTGACGTGACACCGGAACGAGGAGCGGAGGTAACCAGTCCTTCGCGATAGCACTCAACGACACCGCCCTTCAAGGCGGCGTTGCATCGGAGATCGAGATGGCCAAGAAAATAGTCGGCTTCATCAAGCTGCAAGTACCGGCGGGCAAAGCCAACCCGTCGCCCCCGATCGGTCCCGCGCTGGGTCAGCGCGGACTGAACATCATGGAGTTCTGCAAGGCATTCAATGCGCAGACTCAAGGCATGGAACCCGGGCTCGTGTTGCCCGTGGTCATCACGGCGTTTGCCGACAAGTCGTTCACCATCGTTCTGAAGACGCCGCCGGCCACCGTGTTGATCAAGAAAGCCGCGAAGTTGGAGAAGGGTTCTCCGAAGCCGCACACCGACAAGGTGGGCAAACTGACGCGCGCGCAGGTCGAAGACATCGCGAAGGCGAAGATGAAGGACCTGACGGCCGCCAACCTCGAAGCGGCGGTTCGCACCATCGCCGGCTCTGCCCGTTCGATGGGCATCACCGTGGAAGGGGTCTGAACATGGCCAAGCTGAGCAAACGCCAAAAAGCGATCGCCGGAAAAGTCGACAGCAATAAGCTGTATCCGCTGGAGAGTGCACTGAGCATCGTCAAGCAATGCGCGATCGCGAAGTTCGATGAGTCGATCGACGTCGCGGTGCAACTCGGCATCGATGCCAAGAAATCCGACCAGGTGGTGCGCGGCGCCGTCGTGTTGCCCAACGGCACCGGCAAGACCAAGCGCGTCGCTGTCTTTGCGCAGGGGGCGAAGGCTGATGAAGCCAGGGCCGCCGGCGCCGACATCGTCGGCATGGACGACCTTGCCGCTGAAATCAAGGCCGGCAATCTGAACTTCGACGTCGTGATCGCGTCACCCGACACGATGCGTGTCGTCGGCACGCTGGGTCAGATTCTCGGACCGCGCGGCCTGATGCCGAACCCGAAGGTCGGCACGGTGACGGCAGATGTGGCCACCGCGGTGCGCAACGCGAAGGCCGGGCAGGTTCAGTTCCGTGTCGACAAGGGCGGCATCGTGCACGCCTCGATCGGCCGGCGCTCGTTCGATGCCGACAAACTCGGCGGCAACCTGCGCGCGCTGATCGATGCACTGAACAAAGCGAAGCCGGCGTCGACCAAGGGCATTTACCTGCGCAAGGTCGCCGTTTCTTCAACGATGGGGGTTGGCGCGCGCGTCGACGTGGCGTCACTCGTCAACACGGGCGTTCAAGCGTAGTCCCGAATTCGAATCGCGGATTGGCGCCGAACGTGGCGCCGGTCCTGAGGGTTGGTGGGCAGAGCCGGCGACGGTTCTGGCCGTCCAAGACCGCTGGTGCGACTCATCCGAGCCGCTTAATGGCCAGCGCAGATGGCGGTCCCGCTGAAATGGAATTTCGGTTCCGATTCAGAAGGTCGCTGCAATGTGGCGTGTCAACGGGCCGGCAACCGCTCGGCGACACATGATTGTTAAGGAGTAGACCTTGAGTCTGAATCGCACGGAGAAAGCCGCCGTCGTCACGGATGTGGCCGCCCAAGTGGCGCGCTCGCAGACCTTGGCGCTGGCTGAGTACCGAGGCCTGACCGTGGATCAATTGAACGTCTTGCGCAGGCAGGCACGCGAAAAGGGTGTGTATCTTCACGTGCTGAAGAACACGCTGGCGCGTCGTGCCGTGATGGGCACGCCGTTCGAAGTGGCCGCACCGAGCATGGTCGGCCCGATGATCTACGGTTTTTCGCAAGACGCTGTCGCCGCGGCCAAAGTCTTGTCGGACTTCGCCAAAGGCAACGACAAGTTGATCGTCAAAGCCGGCGCGCACGCCGGTCAGGCGCTCGACGCCGCTGGTGTGAAGGCCCTGGCCGACATTCCGAGCCGGGAAGTCCTGCTGTCCCAACTGCTGGGGCTGATGCTCTCGCCGGTCTCCCGGCTGGCGCGCGTGCTCGCGGCATTGGCCGAGAAGCGTACCGAGCCGGTGGCAGAGGTCGTGGTCGAAGCCGCGCCCGCCGCCGAAGCCGCCCCCGCGGCCTGAACCATTTCCATCCAATCTTTGAATTACTAGGAGCCAAACATGGCATTCGATAAAGACGCATTTTTGACCGCACTCGACGGCATGTCGGTGATGGACCTGAACAGCCTGGTCAAGGCCATTGAAGAGAAGTTCGGCGTGTCCGCCGCAGCCATGGCTGCGCCGGGCGGCGGTGGCGGTGGCGGTGCTGCCGCGGCCGTGGTTGAAGAGCAGACTGAATTCGCAGTGATCTTGCAAGAGATCGGCGCGAACAAGGTGTCGGTCATCAAGGTGGTGCGCGAGTTGACGGGCCTGGGCCTGAAGGAAGCCAAGGACTTGGTGGACGGTGCGCCGAAGCCTGTCAAGGAAGGCATTGCCAAGGCGGATGCCGAGGCGGCGAAGAAGAAGCTGGAAGACGCCGGCGCCAAAGCCTCCCTGAAGTAATTCGGCGCGGAGTTGCTGCGCGACCCGATCTTGCGACTGCCGAATTTGGCAAACGCGTCGCCGTACCCAAGTACGGCTGCGCTTCTCGTCGCAACCTCGGGCCGCTCGCGACGCTCCTCGCTCGAACTACCGTGGTGCTGCGCAGGCAGTGCCAAAGAGAGCAGCGCAAAGCGCCTATCGCGCTTTGCAGTGTTCTTTGATCCGACTGCAGAGAACGGGTTTGGTCGGGCTTCGGTGCAATGCCGGGGTTGTCCGCCAGCGGCTGGTAGTGGCCAGCCACCAAGCTTCGAGCCGATGGCTCGAAAGACAGTCGCCTTCGGGAGCGAGCCTCGGCCAGGCCACGCTCCCTGAGACGGAGTGAGAAACCACATATGGCGCAGCAAACAACCCCGTACAGCTACACCGAGCGCAAGCGGATTCGCAAGAGCTTCGGCAAACGCGAGAGCGTGCTCAACGTCCCCTATCTGCTGACGATGCAGAAGGACTCGTACGTCGCATTTCTGCAAAAAGACATCCCAGCGCAAAAGCGCAAGCCCGAGGGTTTGCAGGCTGCCTTCATCGCCGCGTTCCCGATCGTTTCGCACAACGGGTTCGTCGAGATGAAGTTCCTTGAATACAACATGGCCAAGCCGACATTCGACACGCGCGAATGCCAGCAGCGTGGCCTGACCTACGCAGCTGCGGTGCGCGCGAAGCTGCAGATGATCATTTACGACCGCGAGTCGCCTCAGCCCAAGACCGTCAAGGAAATCAAGGAGCAAGAGGTCTACATGGGCGAAGTCCCATTGATGACCGACTACGGTTCGTTCATCGTCAACGGCACCGAGCGTGTGATCGTGTCGCAGTTGCACCGCTCGCCCGGCGTGTTCTTCGAACACGACAAGGGCAAGACTCATTCGAGCGGCAAGCTGCTGTTCTCGGCGCGCATCATTCCGTACCGCGGCTCCTGGCTCGACTTCGAGTTCGACCCGAAGGACCTGCTGTATTTCCGCGTCGACCGTCGCCGCAAGATGCCGGTGACGATCCTGCTCAAGGCGATCGGCCTGAACCCGGAAGCGATCCTCGCGCACTTCTTCGTGTTCGACAACTTCCGCCTGATGGACTCGGGCGCGCAGATGGAGTTCGTGGCCGACCGGCTGCGCGGCGAAATCGCGCGCTTCGACATCACCGACAAAGCCGGCAACGTGGTCGTCGAAAAAGACAAGCGCATCACCGCGCGCCACACCCGCACGCTCGAGCAGACCGAAACCAACTACATCAGCGTTCCGGAAGACTACCTGGTGGCGCG
>JANOLA010000266.1:0-17006 GCA_031419535.1 Burkholderiales bacterium
GCTTCCACACCGACCCGGACCCCAACATGAACGGCCGGCGCATCTACTGGCCGCGCGGCAAGACGCTCGGCGGTTCGAGCTCGATCAATGGCCTGATCTACATCCGCGGCCAGCGCGAAGACTTCGACCACTGGTCGGCGCTGGGCAACACCGGCTGGGGCTTCGACGACGTGCTGCCGTACTTCATCAAGGCCGAGGGCAATGTGCGCGGCGCGTCGGCGTGGCATGGCGCGGACGGGCCGTTGAAGGTGGCCGACATCGGCCAGCAGCATGAATTGATCGAGGCTTTCATCGAAGGCGCGCAGGCCATCGGCGTGCCGCGCAATCACGATTTCAACGGCGCCAGCCAGGAAGGCGCGGGCTATTTTCAGCTCAATACGCACCAGGGCCTGCGCGTCAGCGCCGCCAAGGCGTACCTGCGGCCGGCGCGTGGCCGCGGCAACTTGCGGGTCGAGACCGGCGCCCATGTGACGGGCGTGATCCTGAACGGGCGGCGCGCGATCGGGGTTCGGTACTTGCAAGGCGGGACGATGAAGACCGCGCATTGCGAAGCCGAGGTGTTGCTTGCCGCGGGTGCGATCCAGTCGCCGCAACTGCTGCAGCTTTCAGGCATCGGGCCGGCGCCACTGCTCGGCGAGCGCGGCATCCCGGTGGTTGTCGACCTTGCCGGCGTCGGCGAGAACCTGCAAGACCACTTGCAAATGCGCCTGAACTTCGAGTGCACGAAGGCGATCACGACGAACGACCAGCTCAACTCGTGGCTCGGCAAGATCGGCATCGCCATGCAATGGCTCGGCTCACGCAGCGGCCCGCTCGCGGTGGGGATCAACCAGGGCGGCTGCTTCATGCGCGCGCTCGAAGATGGCAGCGGCCGAAAGCTCGCCACGCGCCCCGACATCCAGTTCCACGTCGCCACCCTGTCGGCCGACATGGCCGGCGGCAAGGTGCATCCGTATTCGGGTTTCACGATGTCGGTCTGCCAGTTGCGGCCCGAGTCGCGCGGCCACGTTCGCATCCGCGGCAACGACCCGCTCCAACCGCCCGAGATGCAGCCGAACTACCTGGCGACCGATCTGGACCGCCGCACCGCCGTCGCCGCCGTGAAAGCCGCGCGCGCCATCGCGGCGGCACCTCCGATGCGCGCGTATGTGAAGCGCGAAGTCAAACCCGGAGCCGAGGTGTGCGACGACGCGGCGCTGCTCGAGTTCTGCCGAAACAACGGCGCGACGATCTTCCACCCCAGCGGCACCTGCAAGATGGGCAGCGACCCCGCAGCGGTGCTCGACGCGCGGCTGCGCGTGCGTGGCGTCGAGCGCCTGCGCGTCATCGATTGCTCGGCGATGCCCACGCTCGTCTCGGGCAACACCCACGCCGCTGCGGTGATGATGGCGGAGAAGGCGGTGGACATGATTCGGGACGATGCGCACTCGGGATGAACGGCCGAGTGGCCGGGCAGGCGCCCCTCGAAAAAAGGGCCAGGCGGCGCGTGCCGGCTGGCCCTGCTTCTTCGTCTTGGTCGGGACGGCGGGATTCGAACTCGCGACCCCTTGCACCCCATGCAAGTGCGCTACCAGGCTGCGCTACGCCCCGAAAACAGCTGCGATTATAGGGGCACGGTTTTTGACAGACCGGCCTTAGGAGCCCAGCAAGCCGCGGATCGAGATCAGCTCGTCGCGAAACTGGTCCACGGTCAACTCGCCCGACGCAGGCGCCCGTGCGGGGACGGACATGGTGCTTGCACCGCTGGGGTTCAGGGCCAATGCCGCTTCGGCAATGCGCTCGGCCGGGGCCTTCTCGGCCTCGGGCGGCAGGGCTGGGCGGGTGTCACGAACCGGGTTTTCGACCAGCCGGTTCCGCGCGCCGCTGATCGTGAAGCCCTGGTCGTACAGCAACTCGCGGATGCGCCGGATCAGCAGGACTTCATGGTGCTGGTAATAGCGGCGGTTGCCGCGCCGTTTCATCGGCTTGAGCTGGCTGAATTCCTGTTCCCAATAGCGCAGCACATAGGGCTTGACGCCGCACAGCTCGCTCACCTCACCGATCGTGAAGTACCGCTTGGCGGGGATTTCAGGAAGCGCTTTCTCCATAAGAATCAATAAGTTCCGGAGAGAAAGCTAGACTTTACTCGAACTCTTCTCCCAAAGGTATGTCACCTTGCACGACTGCCTTGAGTTTGGAGCTGGCGTGAAACGTCACGACCTGCCGGGCGGCGATCGGGATGGATTCGCCGGTGCGAGGGTTGCGCCCCGGGCGGGGAGCCTTGCGCCGGATCGTGAAGTTGCCGAAGCCCGATAACTTGACGTCTTTGCCGGTGGCGAGCGTCGAGTGGATGATGTCGAAGAAGCCTTCGACCATGTCTTTGGACTCGCGCTTGTTCAGGCCGAGCCGCTCGAACAGCAACTCGGCCAGGTCGGCTTTGGTCAGGGTCGGCGCCTCCACTGGCGCCAGGGGGAGCCTCGGGAGCGGTGCCTTTGTCGCGCGTGGCCATGGGCTGCACTGGCTCGTCAGCTGCGCAGTCGCGCGCCGAACTGTTGTTGCAGCGCGGCCATGACCGCGGCGCGAGCCGTGTCGATTTTTTCTTCTGTCAGCGTCACGTCGTCGTCCAGGAGTTCCATGCGCAGGGTGAGGCTGCGCTCGTCGGCGGCCATCGTGGCGCTTGCGCCAGCGGGCTTGTAGATGTCCCACAGCCGCACCGAGCGTACCAGGGGAGCGCCGGCCGAAACAACGGCCTGCACCAATCGTTCGTGGGTCAGTGTCGCCGCGACGACGATGGACAGGTCGCGCGACACGGGTTGCTGGCGGGCCACGGGCGTGACGACGGGAATGTCACGTTCCATCAGCGCAGCGGCGTCGAGCTCGAAGACGATGGGCGCGGCCGGCAACTCGTAGCCCAGGCGCCATTTCGGGTGCAATTCGCCGACATGGCCGACGTTGTGCCCGTCCAGCTCGATCGCGGCGCTGCGCCCCGGGTGCAGCGCCGGGTGCGCGGCGGGGACGAAGCGCAGCGTGCGCGGCGCGAACAGGGTTTCGATGTCGCCCTTCACGTCGAAGAAGTCGGCCGCCCGCTCCTTGCTGGCCCACTGCAACTCGTCGGCGCAGCCGTAGGCCAGGCCGGCCAGGCGCAGCGGCTGGCGCAGGCCGGCGACATGGGTGTCGTCGTCCACGACGCTGGCGTCGCGCAAATACGCTCTGCCCAGCTCGAAAATTCGAACCCGGTCGCACTTGCGCGCGAGGTTGTAGCGCAGCACGTTGACCAGACTGCCGAGCAGGCTGGAGCGCATCACGGCGAGTGGGCTGGCGATCGGGTTGAGCACGCGCACAGGCTGCGCATTGCCGGCGAGTTCGTGCTCGGAGCGCTCTTCGACAAAGCTGAAATTGATCGTCTCCTGGTAGCCCACCGCGGCGACGTCGCGGCGCAGGCGCGCTGCCGGCCGTGTGCGTTCGCTCGCCACCCGCGGCAGCAGGCTCGCGCGCGGCGGCGCGCTGCCGAGCGTTTGGTAGCCGAGCACCCGGATCACTTCTTCGATCAGGTCTTCTTCGATCTTCAGATCGAAGCGCCAGCTCGGTGGGGTGACCGTCAATGTGCCCGGCTGGCTGGTGAACTGCAGGCCCAGGCGCCGCATCACGCCCTCGCATTGCGCCTGCGTGACCGGCATGCCGATCACCTTGCTGGCGCGGTCGACGCGCAAGGTCACGGGGTCGAGCGAAGGCAGAGCGGTGGTCTGGTCATCCACCTGGCCGGCTTCGCCGCCGCAGATGTCGAGAATGAGCCGGGAGATGCGCTCGATGTGCTGCACCGTTAGGGCGGGGTCCACGCCGCGCTCGAAGCGATGGCCGGCGTCGGTGTTGAAGTTGAAGCGGCGCGAGCGGCCGGCCACGGCTTCGGGCCACCAGAACGCCGCCTGGACGTAGACGTTGCGCGTGGCGTCGGACACCGCCGTGGCGTTGCCGCCCATGATGCCGGCGAGCGACTCGACGGCTTGCCGGTCGGCGATCACGCCGACCTGGTCATCGAGCTCGATCGTATTGCCGTTCAGCAGCTCGAGCTTTTCGCTCGCGCGGCCCCAGCGAACGCTCAAGTCGCCATGGATCTTGTCCAGGTCGAAGATGTGCGTCGGCTGACCGAACTCGAACATCACATAGTTGGAGATGTCCACCAGCGCGCTCACCGAGCGCTGGCCGCAGCGCGCGAGCCGGTCGATCATCCAGGCGGGTGTGGCCGCCCGCGGGTTCACGTTGCGGATGATGCGGCCGGAGAAGCGCCCGCACAGATCGGGCGCCTCGATCTTCACCGGCAGCGTGTCGCGGTGGGTCGGCTTGACCGCGGCATGACTCGGTGTTTGCAGCGGCGCGCCGGTCAGCGCCGAGACTTCGCGCGCGACGCCGAACACGCTCAGGCAATGCGCCAGGTTCGGTGTGAGCTTGAGCGTGAGGATGTTGTCGTCGAGCTTCAGGTGGGTACGCACGTCTTGGCCGACCGGCGCGTCGTCGGCCAGGATGAGCAGGCCGCCGTGGTCTTCCGAGAGCTTGAGTTCGCGTGCCGAGCAGAGCATGCCCTGACTTTCCACACCGCGCAGTTTCCCGAGCTTGATCTCGAACCGTTCGCCGTCGGCTTGCGGCGGCAGCGACGCACCCACCACCGCACAGGGCACCTTGATTCCCGGGCGCACGTTGGGTGCCCCGCACACGATGTTCAAGCGCGCGCCCGTTCCCGCATCGACCTGGCACACGCTCAAGCGGTCGGCGTTCGGGTGGCGCGCCACTTCAAGCACCTTGGCGACGACGACTCCGGTGAAAGGCGGCGCGGCCGGGCGCGACTCTTCCACCTCCATGCCCGACATGGTGAGCAGCTCGGCAAGCTTGTCGCTGGGAAGAATGGGGTTGCAGAACTCGCGCAACCAGGATTCAGGGAATTGCATGGGCGGTCTCGGGCGCGTCAGCCAAATTGCGACAAGAAGCGCAAGTCGCCTTCGAAGAACAGGCGCAGGTCGCCGATGCCGTAGCGCAGCATCGCCAGGCGGTCGATGCCGGAGCCGAACGCAAAGCCGATGTAGCGCTCCGGGTCCAGCCCCATGTTGCGGATCACTTGCGGGTGCACCTGGCCGGAACCTGAGACTTCGAGCCACTTGCCCATCAGCGGCCCGGACTCGAACATCAGGTCGATCTCGGCGCTCGGCTCGGTGAACGGAAAGTAGCTCGGCCGAAAGCGCAGTTGCAGTTCGGTCGTCTCGAAAAATGCCTGCACGAATTCGAGGTACAGCGCCTTCAGGTCGCGAAAACTCACGTCCTCGCCGACCCACAGGCCTTCGACCTGGTGGAACATCGGCGAATGCGTGGCGTCGCTGTCGACGCGGTAGGTGCGCCCCGGCGCGATGACACGAATGTCGGGCATGTGCGCGGCGCCCGCGTATTTGCGCGCATGCGCTCGGGCGTAGCGAATCTGCATCGGCGAGGTGTGCGGCCGCAGGTTGAGCCAGCGCCCCTGCGCATCTTTCATGTCGACGTAAAACGTGTCCTGCATCGACCGCGCCGGGTGGTTCTCCGGGTTGTTCAGCGCGGTGAAGCTGTACCAGTCGGTCTCGATTTCGGGGCCGTCTGCGACATCGAAGCCCATGGACCCGAAGATCGCTTCGATGCGCTCGAGCGCGCGCGAGATCGGGTGCACGCCGCCACCGCCGCGCTTGCGCCCGGGCAGCGTGACGTCGAGCGCCTCGGCGCGCAACTGAGCATCGAGCTGGGCTTTGGCGAGCGCTTCGCGGCGCTCCGTCAAGGCGGCTTCGATCTGCTCCTTGGCGCTGTTGATCTGCGCTCCGCGCGCCTTTTTCTGATCCGGGCTCAGGGCGCCCAAGGCCTTGAGCTGCTGGGTCACGAGCCCGGACTTGCCGAGGAAGCTGGCCTTGGCGTCCTCGAGCTCGGCGCTCGCGCTTGCTTGCGCGAACGCGTCGCGCGCTTGCCTTACCAGAGGTTCAAGGTCGTCCATCGAAGGTCGGAAAAAAGGCCGAACACAATGCCGGCCTGGTGATTCGAGCCGGCCCGAGCGTTGCTGCCCGGGCGGCCGCGGGGCCGTCAAACCAGATGCGGTCTGACCTTCTCGACGATGCTGCCAAAGGCAGCCGGGTCGCGCACCGCGAGGTCGGCGAGCACCTTGCGATCGATCTCGATCGACGCCTTCTTCAAGCCGGCCATCAGCTTGCTGTAGGTCACACCGAGGCCGCGGCTGGCGGCGTTGATGCGGGCAATCCACAAATTGCGGAACACGCGCTTCTTGGTGCGGCGGTCGCGGTAGGCGTATTGCCCGGCGCGCATGACCGCTTCTTTGGCGATGCGAAAGACATTCTTGCGCCGGCCGCGATAGCCTTTGGCAAGGGCCAGAACTTTCTTGTGGCGGGCGCGGGCGGTGACACCACGTTTGACGCGAGGCATTGTTTATCTCCTTGATGTCAGTGGGTCAGAGGCCGGCGAACGGAAGCATTTGCGCCATGTGGCCCATGTTCGCGGGGTGCACGTTCACGGCGCCGCGCAAGTGGCGCTTGTTCTTCGTCGTTTTCTTGGTGAGGATGTGGCGCTTGAACGCCTGACCGCGCTTGACGGTGCCTCCCGGGCGAACGCGAAACCGCTTGGCCGCGCTCTTCTTGGTCTTCATCTTGGGCATGAAAGCCTCCTTCTAACTTGCTCCAGCAGGCGCCGGCAAAGTGTTTGCCGTCTTGTGGGCCTGAAGTCGCTTCTTGTCGAAGCCGCGGCGACCAGACCGCGGCTTCGGAACTCTGCCAATTTCGCGTGCCTGATTAGAACCGGCTTTGCCGGGCTGCTCAGACCCCCTCGGGGGGCGGCGGCGTCCGCGCCGCCTGGGGGTCCCATCTATTGCTTGCGCTTGGGCGCCAGCACCATGATCATCTGCCGCCCTTCCAGCTTGGGCATGTGTTCCACCACCGACACGTCGGCCAACTCATCGCGAATGCGCTCCAGCAGCCTCATGCCGATGTCCTGGTGCGCGATTTCGCGGCCCCGGTAGCGCAACGTCACCTTGCCTTTGTCGCCGTCTTCGTCGATGAAGCGGCGCAGGTTGCGCATCTTGATCAGATAGTCGCCTTCGTCGGTGCCTGGGCGAAACTTGACTTCCTTGACCTCGACGATTTTCTGCTTGGACTTCGCTTCCGCCGCTTTCTTTTGCTCCTGGTACTTGAACTTGCCGTAGTCCATCAGGCGGCACACCGGGGGGTCGGCCAGCGCGACGATCTCCACCAGATCGACGTCTTTTTCACCTGCCAGGCGCAACGCCTCGGTGATGCTCACGATTCCCAGCGGTTCGTTCTCAGGCCCGTTGAGGCGGACTTCCGGTGCCATGATCTCCCGGTTCAGGCGGTGCTTGCGCTCCGCGTTGGGAGTACGGCGGTCGGCATAAGATGTAGCGATGTTCAAACCCTTTCAGCGGGCTCCCAAGGCAAGAGGCGCCCGTACAAGACAAAACGCGCCTGCGGCTGTCAGACCCTGCGGAGAACGTCGTCGCCGAGCTTCGCTGTGAACTCGGCCAACGGCAGGACCCCTAGGTCTTTGTTGCCACGGGCGCGCACCGCAACGGTTCCATCTGCCTTCTCCTTGTCGCCCACGACCAGGATGTACGGAACCTTCTGCAATGAATGCTGGCGGATTTTATAGGCAATTTTCTCGTTTCGACAGTCCGCCTCGGCCCTAAGTCCTTGTTTTTGCAGCGCGCCCACGACGCTCAAAGCGTGCTCGGCCTGGGCTTCCGTGATCGTGAGGACACTCACCTGCACCGGCGCCAGCCAAGCGGGCAGCGCCCCAGCATGCTGCTCCAGCAGGATGCCGATGAAGCGCTCGAAGCTGCCGATGATGGCCCGGTGCAGCATCACAGGGTTTGCCCTGCCGCTGGTTTCGGTCACGTATTCGCCGCCCAGCCGCTCGGCGGTGTTGAAGTCGACCTGCATCGTGCCGCACTGCCATTGGCGGCCGATGGCGTCTTTCAGCGTGTATTCGATCTTCGGCCCGTAAAACGCGCCGTCGCCGACCGAAACGCTGAATTCGCAGTTTGATCGACGCAGCGCCTCGAAAAGCGCCTGCTCGGCTTTGTCCCACTGCGCGTCGGTGCCGACCCGGTTCGCCGGCCGGGTGGCCACCTTGTAGATGATTTCACTGAAGCCGAAGTCGGCGTAGACCTTTTGCAGCAGCGTCGTGTAGGCGACGCATTCGTCGAGGATGTGGTCCTCGGTGCAGAAGATGTGGCCGTCGTCCTGCGTGAAGCCGCGCACCCGCATGATGCCGTGCAGCGCGCCGCTCGGCTCATTGCGGTGGCACTGGCCGAACTCGCCATAGCGCAGCGGCAGGTCCCGGTAGCTTCGCATCTGCGATTTGAAAATCAGCACATGCCCCGGGCAGTTCATGGGCTTGAGCGCGTAGTCGCGCTTTTCCGACTCCGTGACGAACATGTTGTCGCGGTAGTTGGCCCAGTGGCCGGTTTTCTCCCACAAGCCACGGTCCAGGATCTGCGGCCCCTTCACTTCGTGGTAGCCGTTGTCGCGGTACACGGCGCGCATGTACTGCTCGACGTTTTGCCACACTGTCCAGCCCTTGGGGTGCCAGAACACGAGGCCGGGCGCGTGGTCGTCCACATGGAACAGGTCGAGTTCGCGGCCCAGTTTGCGGTGGTCGCGCTTCTCGGCCTCTTCGATCATCAGCAGGTGCTTGGCCAGATCTTCTTTGGTCGCCCACGCCGTGCCGTAGATGCGTTGCAGCATCTCGTTGCGATGGTCGCCGCGCCAATAGGCGCCCGCCACTTTCATCAACTTGAAGTGCTTGAGTCGCCCGGTGCTCGGCACATGCGGCCCGCGGCACAGGTCTTCGAACTTGCCTTCGCGGTAGAGTGACACGTCTTCGCCGGCCGGAATGGAGCCGATGATCTCGGCCTTGTAGGCCTCGCCCAGGCTCTTGAAATACGCCACCGCGTCGTCGCGCGGCAACACCCGGCGCTCCACCCTTTCGTCCTTGCGCGCCAGCTCGGTCATCTTGGCCTCGATCGCCACCAAGTCCTCCGGCGTGAACGGCCGCTTGTACGAAAAATCGTAGAAGAAGCCGTTTTCGATCACCGGGCCGATCGTCACTTGCGCGTCGGGGAACAGCTCTTTCACCGCATAGGCGAGCAGGTGCGCCGTCGAATGGCGGATCACCTCCAGGCCGTCAGCGTCTTTGTCGGTGACGATGGCCAATGCCGTATCGGCCTCGACACGGTGGCTCAGGTCGACGACGCGCGCGTTCTGCCCGGTGCCGATGCGACCGGCCAGCGCGGCCTTGGCCAGGCCGGGACCAATGTCCGCGGCGACGTCGGCCACCGTCGGCGCTTCGGCAAATTCCCGGCGCGAACCGTCGGGCAGGGCAATCGTGATCATGTCGGCTCCCAAGGCAACGCGGCGCGCTGCGGCGGCGCCTGCGTCTGAGTCAGCGTTGCCCGAACAAAAAAGGCGCGGGCCATGCCGCGCCTTGCTCGTGACGTAAGAAGCGGCGATTGTAATGTCCCCGTCCGGCCTACAAGGGCAGCAACGACACGTCGGCAATTCGCTCAACCAACCAGAGCACACCGACGACGATGGCAAACACCGACCCGCCACGAATCGCCAGCGCCGGGTAGCCGCGCTGGCCGCGCAAACCGAACAACATGGCAGTTGCCACCGCGACGATCGCCATCTGGCCGAGTTCGATGCCGAGATTGAACTGGAACAGCGCCCAGGCGAAATGCCCCGCCGGCAGGTCGAGTTCGGCCAGCACGCCGGCGAAGCCGAAGCCGTGGATCAGACCGAAGCCGAAGGTGACGATGCCGCGGTGGCCGGCGAAGATGGGCCGGATGTTGTCGAGCGCCGCCAGCGCGATCGTCGCGGCGATCGCGGGCTCGATGAAGCTCGAAGGCAGTGAAATCAGTTTCAGCGCCGCCAGCGTCAGCGTCACCGAGTGCGCGATGGTGAATGCGGTGACGATTCCCGCCACCGGCCACAGAGCGTCGCCCAGGCGCGCAACGGGTTGCCAGCCGTCGCGCGTGCGCCGCATCACCGCGGGCAACAACAGGCACAGCAGAAACAGCACATGGTCGTAGCCGGTGACGATGTGGTGCACGCCTTCGCCGAGAAAACCCGTCGCCGCGCGCTCGTCCGGCGCTTGCGCCCGCGGCACGGCGGCGGCCGCGCCAACCTGCGGCGCGGCGCTTGCCCCGGCCGGGGCAGGTGCGTCAAGCGTCGGGTCGAGCACCCGAAGCGTCGGCGCCTCGCCGGGCCGCTGAATTCGCAGCAGGCCACGGTGCGTGGGGTCGACTTCGCGCAGCACGCGGTAGCGAACCTGTGGCTCGGCCGGCAGCGTGCAATCGAGTGCCAGCGTCAATGCCGCGTAAGCGCCGTCGGCGCGCTGCTCCAAGGCGCGCGAAACGGCCCGCGAGGCGCAGCCCGCGACGTCGATGCGTTGCACGGCGTAGCTTTCGATCGCGGGTAAGGCAGCGCGCACCTCGGCCCAGGTCAGCTTCGCGTCGCCGTCAGAGTCGATGTCGAGTGCGGCGTCGAGGTCGCGCAGCGCGATGTCGACGCGCAGGCTCGCGGCTTGCGCTTGCGCGTCCAGCAGCAGGTAGGCGTCACTCGCCTTGTGCGCGGCCGCGGGCATCGACATGGCGAAGCCGATCGATATGGCGGCGCAGCTCGGCAGCCACTTCTTGAGCCCCTGCCGCATGCGGCAGACCGAGGCAACGCCGGCGGCCACGCAACGGGCACTGGTGCGACTAGTGCGACTACCGCGAAACAATTCGATCGATGCGGCGATCATGAATTCCAAGCTCCTTGCGCAAGTGGTCGACCTCGAGCAGCGCCTCGCGGCTGCCCAGCGCTCGCGCCGCCTGTGCGAAGACCAGCAGGTCGACGGGCTCGCACTGCGCGCGCACGTTGTCCCGGGCGAGTTCCAGCGCACGCCGCGGCTGCGCATCGACCCAGAGCGCGAACATGGCCTGCTCGCGTTCATGCCGGCCGCGTGCATGTCCGCCGGGTGCCTGCGGCCGCAGATTCGCCTGTTCGAAGCGCTCGCGCAGTTCGCGCGCGTCGCTGCGCCCGGCCGCGGTATTGCTTCGGATCCCGGCGATCGCCAGACGCAACAAGACCGCGTCGCTGCGAGTCTGGTCCTTCAGCAACGCCAAGGCTTCGACGGCACGACCCTGATGCAACAAATGGTCGGCGAATGCCAGCGTCGTGTAGCCGTCCGGCGCCGCCTGCAACGCCATGCGATACGCCGCCTCGGCGGCCGCAGCGTTGCCGCCGCGCCCCTCGAGCTCGGCCAGCGAGGTGAACAGCCAGTTGCGCGTGGGCGCCGCGACACCGGGAGTCGCGAGCAGTGCTTTGAAGACGCCGCGCGCGGCCTCGAACTCGCCGCGAAGGCCCGCGTTTTCCGCCACGCACGCACGCGCGTGAAACGGCGCACCCGCGGCGTCCAAGCCGGCGCAGGCCCGCTGCGAAGCGTCGAGCCGTCCCTGCACCCGGCGCACCGTGGCCAAGACGGCCCAGGCCTGCACGGCGCCCGGGCTGCGCTGCACCAGGCGCTCCAGGTTGGCCGCTGCGGCGGCGAACTCGTGCACGTACTGCTGCAGCGTTGCCCGCATGAGCAACACATCGTCGGGCGCGCTCGCGGCGTCAGGCCAGGCTTGCAGCACGGCAAACGCCTGGCCGGCGAAGCGCGGGTCGCCGAATTCGCGTGAACGGTCCAGGTAGCGCTTCGCGAGCGCGACGGCCAGCGTCGCATTGCCGGGTTGCTGGCTCCATTGCTGGCGCAGGCGCCGGTCGTCGCGTCGCACGCCGTTTGCACCGGGCAGCATCTCGATGACCTGGGCGTCGTGGCTGGGGCTGATGACGCCGGCGTGCGCCGCACCCGCCACAAGAGCCATGCCGGCCGCGAGCGCCGCCAGCGTCGCGACACCCGCGAGTGCCGTGACGAGCGCGTAAGCCGCCAGGGCCAGGGCAGACAGCACGGCGGACACGGCGGATCTCTGCAATGGTTTTGTCATGATCGTGTCGATGACCCAGTGCGGCCCGGCGTTCGGCACGCCGGGCCGCCTTCGAGCCTCAGTTCAACGCCTGCGGTTCGGTGTCGTCGGGCTGCTGCGGGTTGAACGCGGCAATGTCGACGGGCTCGCGGTCCTCGGCGTCGGTGGTGTTCAGCGTCGTCAGGTAGCTGAGCATTCCGGCCGTTGACGCGCTGGCGCTCGCCGGCACTTCGAGACTCGGCGGCGCTGGCGGTGCGTCACCGCCGCTGCCGCCGCCGCACGCCGCGAGCAAAACGATTGCCGCCAGGCCCGCTGGGAGAAAACGCGTGAGTGAATTCATGGCTTTCATGGCTTCTCTCCTCAGTTGGCGGCCGCGGGAACGCCGGCCGAACCAGGCCCGGCTCCCGGCGTGGGCGTGAACAGATAAGGGAACCCCGGCAGCAGCGGAATCACGGCCTGATCCACGCCGTCGTGCAGCTTGAACACCGTGCTGTTGGCCGCCAGCGGCACCGCCGAGGGCTTGCATGCAGCACCGAGCTGGAACGCATTCGTGTCGCCGTTGGCAACGCAGAGGCCCCCCATGGCGGCAACCAGGGTGATGTCGACAATGTCGTCCTTTGGGCGGCGACCGTTCGGATAGCCGGCGTTGTCGGTTCCACCTGCCAGGATGTTGCCCACCAGCCCCAAGCGGTTCTGCTGCGCTTCGGGTGTCGCGGGAATGCTGGTGTTCAGGCGCAGCATCTCGGCCGGCGTCACGCTGGCCGGCTGGTTCACGCCCTTGATGCCGGTGAGGAAGGTCGTCACCAGGTCGGTGCGCGGCAGATTGCTCGGCGCGAAGGCGCCAGCGCTTTGGCCGAACGCAATCTCCAGCAGCCGCGGGAAGGTCGGATTCGTCACGTAGACACCGAACTGCGCATCGTCTTTCGGCTTCGAGCTGTTGAAGCGGTCCTTCACGGGCAGGCCGATCACGACTTCGTTCACGAGCGGCATGCCGACGCGCGACACCTGCGTCCACGCGCCTCCCGTGCGCAGCGATGTCGTCTGGTGGCCCGCGGCGGGCGTGGGGTCAAGCAACGTGCCTTGGCGCAGGCTGGCCGTAGTCCAGGCGCCGATCACCGGGTCGGTGCCGGCGGTCAGGCAGGTCTTGTGCACTTCCATCGCGAGCACCGTGACATTGCTGTCGTCGATCACGTTGACTCCGGCATTGATGAGCGCGGGATCGGTGATCACGCTGAGCGGCGCGTTGATCAGGTCGAACACCACGCCCAGACCGATCGCGAACGGATCCTTGCGCTGGCCGACGAACAGCTTGCCCGGCATCGCGCAGCCGGGAATGTTGACGTTGTAGATGTGCTGCGCCGCATACGCCGCGTAGTTCGGGATCGTCTTGGTGCCGATGTTGTCGACCGGCTTGTCGAACGTCGCCGAGCCGCCCGCCGCATTCGTGACCGCCTGGCGCGAACCGCTGCGCCGGTCGCCGCGCCGCACATCGACGCTGAAGGTCTCACTCACGTTCAGGTTGGGCGAGTTGGGCGCGGTGGCGGCGCCGGCCTGCGTCAAGGGAATCGCGACATCGACGCCGCCGATCGGCAGCGTGATGCTGTTCAGCTTGTTCTTGAAGCGGAACTGGAACGTGATGTCTTCTCGCGCGTCGCCGTTGTTGTCGACGTGGATTTCATACAGGCCGTTCGGGTCCATCTTGAAGTAGTTCGGGCCGCCGTAGGGCGACTGCAGCGGCTGGTAGTTGGCGAGCAGCGTCACGTAGTCGCCGCGCCCGGTCTCGTAGCTGTTGAACATGTAGAAGTCGGTGCCGTCGACTTTCGGCGCGGTCGTGATGAACGGCGCCTCGCGGTGGCTCGATGCCTGCGCGGGTTGCAATGCGGCGCCGACGAGACTGGCACACAGTGCGGCGGCAAGGGGCAGCAACTGCCCGGGGGGTCTGACTTTGCTCGACATGGTGGGTCCTTAAAAGTTGACAAGGCGGTCCAGGTTTTTGAACCGAATCCGGCACCGTGCGGGTCGGGTCGCGAGACCGAACGGTGTCTGCGGCCTGTTACGCGGCGCTGTCAACGCCGGATGCGGTGCCGTCGAATTTCCCTTCGATGCAAGCGCCTTTGCATCCAAGTCGGCGAGCCGCGCGTATGCGGCACGATCTTCAGCATGGCACGCGGCATCACACGCGACCCGCAATGCGCCGAAGAGGTCACCGAAGAGGTGGATTGGCAAGCCTGGCGCCAGGCGCTGCGTTTCGACTTGAGGCGCGGCAGCGTGATGGCGTGGCTGCTGACGCTGGCGCGCAGCCGAGCGCTCGACCACTTGCGCCGTGCCGACCCCGCGCAGCCGCACCCCGAACCCGAAACCTTGATGGCCGACCCGTCATCCGACCACGCCAACCCGTCCGAACTGCTCTCCACGGCCCGATCCGAAGACTGTCTGAACCAGGCCTTGACATGCCTCGAGGCGCTGCCGCGCCAGTTGATCTCGCTTGCTTTCTACCGCGGCCTCACGCACGAAGAGATCGCGGCGCAAACGCAATTGCCCCTGGGCACCGTGAAGTCCCACATTCGGCGCGCGCTCGCCGCGCTGCGCACCCACCTCGCGCCCAAGACCCCATTGCAAGGATTGCAAGGGGGTATCGAATCATGAACAAGCACACCGTTCGCGCCGCGGATGCCACGCCATCGCCCATCCCCTCGCCCGAATCGACGCTGCGGCTGCGGCTGATGGAACGCATTCGCACGAGCCTTGCGCACGAAAGCCAGTTCCAGACCGTGCGCCGCGAAGGCGGCGATTGGCAGCATGCACAAACAGGCGTGCGCCGCAAGGCGCTCGCCACGACCCTGGTGGTCACCTCTGAGCTGATTGAGCTCGCGCCCGGAGCGACCTTGCCGCAGCTTGGCGGCGTGAGCCTGCAAGAAGTGGTGCTGATGGCGGGCGAGCTGAGCCTGGGTGGCGCTGCACTCGACGTCGGCGACGCCGTCTGCGCACCGCAAGACGCCGCGCACCTGCTGCGTACCGGCGCGGCGGGCGCGCAGATCTATTTGCGCTCGAGCACGCCAACTGAAAGCACCCCCCAGGCCGACGACTACGTCGTCCGCCCCCCGAGGGGGTTTGAGTAGCCCGGCAGAGCCGGATCTACTCAAGAGGCACGACCGGATGCAGCGTTTTTCAACGCTCAGTGACGACGCCGCGTGGCAAGACTTCTGCCCCGGCGTGCGGATTCGCGAACTGTGGGATGGTGGCGTGCACCGCTCGGTGCTCGTGCGCATGGCCGCCGGCGCCCGCGTGAACGCGCACAAGCACGGGCTCGAGGAAGAGTGTTTGATGCTCGCCGGTGAAGCCTTCATCGGCGACACCTTGCTGCGCAGCGATGAGTATCAACTCGCACCGCAGGGCAGCCGGCATGGCGCGATCCAGACCGACGTCGGTGCGCTGTTTTTCGTGCACGGGTCGCTCGACCCGGCGGCATACGCCTGATCGATTGGCAGCCACCCCCTTGCAGGGCAGGCTCGGGGAGGGATCTCTTCTAGACGATCAGGGCCGCGTGCGGCACCGCGCCGCGCAGGAAAACAATGGCGCCTTCATCGCTGCAGATCACGCCGTGCAGGGCGCCCTGGCGCGCAAGGTGAAAGCCGCCGGCCTCGACCACCAGTTCTTGGCCGATGCACAAGCGTCCCTCGAGAACGATGCATTCTTCGTCCATCCGGTGCCGATGCGCGGCCAGCGTTGCGCCGGGAGCGAGCTTCAACAGATACGACATCGCATCGCCGTCGCGGTGCAGCACCTTGATCTGCACACCCGCGCTGAACGGCTTCCAGCCGCTCGGCCCCGGGTGCACGGTCAAATGGCCCGCTTGTGCCTGCGCGATGCGTTCGAGCACTCGATGTCGAATGCGCGTCGCGACTTCGGGCGTCAGCCCATCGTCGGTGCCGCCCGCGTTCAACGCCGCGATCGTATCGGCGTCGAGCAGCGCCGTGTCGGCGCGATCGGGTGTGGGTTTCATGCTGCCCTTCATCGGGGTTCGAGCTGGCCGCGCAGCTTGATCTGGCTGCGCTGGATCAGCGATTTGACGCTGCCGAGCGGCAGCCCGGTGCAATCCGCGATCTGCTGGTGGCTCAACTCTCGAAAATAAGCCAGGCCGAGCACCCAACGTTGATTCGTCGAAAGGCTTGCCAGGGCGGCGTGCAATTGTGACCCGGCACGCGCCATCGCGAGCAGCTCGTCGGGGCCGGGCAGATCGGAAGGACGTTCTGCTACCGCCTCGATGTCTTCGGCCGCCGCGCTGCGCTGTTGGCGCAACCGGTCAAGTGCCCGGCTGCGCACCAGCGTGAGCAGCCAGGTGACCGCGCTGCCGCGCTGGGCGTCAAAGCGCGCCGCTTCGCGCCATGCCTGGAAAAACGCGTCGGCAAGAACGTCGTCGAGGTCGGCCGGTCTCACCATGCGCCGCGCAAGTGAGTGTGCGAACCCCACAGTGCGGTTGTAAAAGGCCTCGAAGGCGCCCGTGTCGCCGGCAGCGGCTGCGTGCAGCAATTCGGCCAACTCGGCATCACGGTCGGCGCGGTCACCAACAGCGGCCACCGCAGGCAGTGCGATCTGCAAGGGGGCGTGAGAAGAGGTGTCGATTCCGGCCTGCACGTTGATCAAGTCCATCGGCGCGCCAAAGGTTTCCGCTCGGCGTTGGGCATATTGTGAAACAAGCATGCGGCGCCTCGCCGCCTGCCCATCGTGCATGAATGCTGACCGACACGCAAGGACTTTGCCATCCCGCGGTTTCATGTGCAGCGCACGCCGCCCCCCGTCTAGCACGGGACGCGGCGGCACCAAGGCAGCGCTGAGCATGTGGGTCCTCATGCGGCGTCTACGGGAAGCGCGGGACGGTGGATGCAGAGCCGCATCCAAACGACATCCAAGCGGGGCCTTGCTGCGTAGATCGTTGCACTGGCTGCCGGCCTTGGCCCGGCACAACGAATCGATCGAGCCGCCCCACCCG
>JANOLA010000267.1:0-5665 GCA_031419535.1 Burkholderiales bacterium
GGCCCTGACGCCGGACCAGTACGAATCGCTGGCAGCGTTCCGTGTGCGCTTCAGCGAATTCCAGGAGCACCTGGGCAAAACCATGCGAGCCTTGGCGATCGAGGAAGAGCAAGACGTCGAGCGGTTCGGCGCGGTACTCGCTTTCATGGAACGGCTCAACGTGCTCGACTCCGCGGAGCACTGGAAACTCATTCGAGAACTTCGCAACGCCATCAATCATGAGTACGAAGACAACACCCCGCGCCTGGCCGAGTTCTTCGCGCTGCTGGCGAAGGAAACTCCCATGTTGTTCGGATACTTCAACCGGCTTCAAGAACATTGCGCCAGCGCCTATGGAATTCAGGTTTTGCCTTGACGAACTCATGGCGGAGCGGACGCGCGCCCGCTCGGGCGCCCCGGACTCCCGTAGGCTTCAGGAATATCGCAGTGCACAGCTATGACGCGATCAACTGGCACACCCGTGCACAGTATTGCGAGACATCATTTCACCCATGCGCCTGAGCGAGCACTTCTTGAGCGCAGCAAACTGTGCTCCATGACCTCATACTGCGCACCCAGGAGCACACCTCATGACATTGCGTGAACGCCTCCATCATCAAATTGACGCGCTCGACGCTCAGCAACTGGCGGCTCTCGATGTTCTGCTGACCCAGTTGATCCGCCCGCAGCGCGCGAAGCGTGCGGCAGCGGCAACCCCGCTGCTCGCACCCTATTCGCGCGCTCAACGCCTGATGGCCGGGCAACCCGGATTTACCCACGACATCATCGACTCGCGCGAGGATCGTTTGTGAGAGTTCTATTCCCCGCCTCCGAGCTGGCAAATGACCACTTCTGGAACGCAGGAGAATGCCCTCCATGACCGTCACCGAGGCTACGCTAACAGAGATCACGCGCCGATTTCGCGGCGAAGGGGAACCACGTTGACCGACCCGGCACCAGACCGCCCGCTCGACCTTGCAAGTCTGCGCGCTGCCGTGCAGGCACTCGCCAATGCGGTGGACGTGGTCTCGTCGCCCGAGTTCGCGGCGCTCGACCCACGCTGGCGCGACACCCTGGTGGCCGGCGTGGTGCAGCACTTCGAGTTCACGTTCGAGCTGTGTTGGAAGATGCTCAAGCGCCAACTCGAGCGCGAAGTGCCGAGCCCTTCGGATCTCGATGGTGCGAGTTACCGCGAGCTGTTTCGGCTTGGGCATGAACGCGGGTTGGTCAGCGCCGTCGAGCCATGGTTCGAGTTCCGCGAACTGCGAAACATCATCGCCCACACCTACGCGCGAGACAAAGCCCTCAAGGTGGCGGCCGGCGCCCCGGTGTTGTTGGCGCAGGCGCGAGCCCTGTTGAGCGCCATCGAGGCGCGCAACCATGGCTGAACTTCACTTGCCGCCGCCACATGCCCACTGTGTGCGCCGCATCCTGCAGGCCCACCTGCCCAGCGGTGCCAGGGTCAGTGTGTTCGGTTCACGCGCCACCGGCCGTGGGCTGAAACCGCACTCAGACCTCGACTTGCTGATCGACGGCCCGGGCGAACTGCCGCTCGCGGCCATCGCCAACCTTCGCGAAGCGTTCGCCGAATCGGACCTGCCCTTCTCCGTTGACCTGCTGGAGCGCAGCGACGCCAGCGCCGAATTTCTGTCGCGGATCGAGAGCGAAGGCATGGTCGAATTAAGCCCGCTGCCGGCCGAACATCCATGAGGGTTCGCACCAGCGCCCATTTTCGAGGGCGAGGCCGCCATGCCTGTGATATCGATGTTCTATGGAATCCTCATCCGAATGTATTTGCTCGATACGCAGAATCACAATCTTCCGCACCTGCATGCCCGATACGCGGAATTCGAGGCCCTACAAGATCGAACCGTTGTGAGCATCCCAAGCCCGCAAGCGGGCCCGGTGTTCGCGGAGAAACGATGTGCCGAGCGGCGTTTCGCAATGCGGAAGGTTTTGTTTCTCAAGAGGTGAAGCATGGACTGGGACGTCACGACCGTGCATGCCATGCCCGATTACAGGCTCGCCGTCGAACTGGCGGACGGCCGCAAGGGCATTGTGGACCTCCGGCCTTTTCTCGATCGGCCGGGATTGCAGCGCCTCAAGGACCCTGCCTATTTCTCGACAGTCGGTGTTCGTCTCGGTGCGCTGACTTGGCCGCAGGAGGAAGACATTGCTCCGGATACCCTGCTCGCGCACCTCGAGCAAGTAGTGGCGGCGTGAACCGAACCGGCCTCACCGGCCAGGAAACGAGCGTTGCGGCACCTGTTCCATACTGTGCGCAGGGAAGCTGTTCGCCATGACCGTCACCGAAGCCACACTGACAGAGATCACGCGCCGGCTGGTAGCGACGTACAAACCCGAGCAAGTGGTCTTGTTCGGCTCGCATGCTTGGGGCGAACCCGACGAAAGCAGCGACGTCGACCGACGATGCGTTGCTCAAGCGCCTGAAGCCATCGCCCAGCATGAAGGCGGTCCTGCCGGCCGAGGCTTTGGCCATCGTGGAGAACTGGTATGAAGACTGACGCTGAAATTCGACAAGAGGGGATGCGAGCCCTGATCGGAGGCCTTGGCCCGCTCGAAGCGGAACGCTTCGTCGCCTCCATCAGCAAAGACCGATTCGATTACACGGTATGGCGGCGCAGTGGACTGGTCGATGTCGACGTGGACGCGCTCGCCGAGCCTCTGCTGGGGCAAATCGTGCGGCACGGTCGTCGTGTGGCGCACCGATCCACACGGCTGCATCGACCCTGCCTATACTGCCGCGTATGCGCCTGTCGGCTGACCAGATTCGTACCATCGGACAAACCGTGACCGAGCTTGCAGGCGGGCAGGCCAGCGTGCGTCTGTTCGGATCGCGCGTTGACAACGCGGCGCGCGGCGGCGACATCGACCTGCTGGTCGAGTTGCCCCATCCCGTCCAGCAGCCTGCGGTGTTGGCTGCCAGCGTCGCCGCACGGCTCGAACGCCTTCTCGGTGGCCGCAGAGTTGACGTGCTGCTCAGCGCACCTAACCTAAAAATGCTGCCGATTCACCACATCGCGCGCACCACCGGCACCCTGCTGTGAGTGCGACAGCTGCTGCCGAGACCGAGCGGCTGCGCTTTCTGCGCGAGGTGACCGAGCTCGAGGCACGCTATCTGGCGCAAACCGATGCCCGGCTGTTCGCAACGCCGCTGTCGGTGGCGCAAGTGCAGCGCCTGCCTTCAGAGCCGGACACTGCGGAACGTGTCGACGCCTTCGTCGCGCGTCTCGGGCGCCTGCAGGATGGCTTGACCGACAAGTTGCTTCCGGCGCTGCTGCAAAGGCTTGCCGAACCCGTGGGGCCCGTCATCGACAACCTCAACCGGGCCGAGCGCTGGGGCTGGCTGAACTCGACCGACGATTGGTTGCGCCTTCGTCAACTGCGCAATCGGATGATCCACGAGTACGTCAAGGATCCGGCGGTTTTGAGCGACGCTTTAAATGCCGGGCACGCCGCGGTTCCAATGTTGCTGGGCGTTGCCAAGGCCCTGTGCGCCGAGGTGGATGCACGGCTGGCGCCCTGAACGCGCGCGCCCGGGGACGCACCACTGCCATTCGGCCGATCCCAGTGTGCGAAGGGTCGCCGGCGATCCGGCGCCGACCCGAACTGCCCTTATCATGCAGCCTGTTCAAGACATGAACACACACCGGAATGCCCCAGCAAGAACTCGATCTGGACCTGCTCGGGCAATTGAACGCGCAGCCCGCGGCAAGCCAGCGCAAGAGCGAGCTGGCCGATGCGCTCGACCTCAATGTCGATCTCATCGTTCAGCAACCCGGGTGCGACTTGCCGATATACCGAATTGCCAAGCAACACGGAGTGCCGCTGTGACGGAACACTGTTCGAATACTTCAGCCGGCTTCAAGAACATTGCGCCAGCGCCTACGGAATTCAGGTTTTGCCGTGACAAACTCATGGCGGAGCGGGCGCGCACCCGCTCGGGCGCCCAGACGCCCTGATCGCACACCCCGCGCAGGTACCACTGGCGAGAACCGGAACGGAACTACACAAGCATGGCCCAACTCAAAGTCGCCCTCATCACCGGCGTGACCGGCCAGGACGGCGCATATCTCAGCGAGCTGTGGTTGAACAAGGGCTACGAAGTCCATGGCGTGAAGCGCCGCCCGTCGCCGTTCAACACCAACCGCATCGACCACCTTTACAGTTCGCCATGACAGTCACCGAAGCCACACTGACAGAAATCACTCGCCGGCTGGTGGCGACGTACAAACCCGAGCAAGTGGTTTTGTTTGGCTCGCATGCCTGGGGCGAACCCGACGAAAGCAGTGACGTCGATCTGCTGGTGGTTGTTTCGGAGTCGGCAGAACCCGCCTATCGTCGGGCCAGCGCCGGGTATCGCAGCCTGTTCGGCCTGGGTGTGCCTTGTGATGTTTGGGTGCGCACCCGTGAAGAAGTGCTTCGCGAAGCACCGTTGCCCTCGACGCTCACGCACAAGATCATTCGCGAAGGCAGGGTCCTGCATGGCTGAACCTCTGACCTCCCAAGCGTGGGTCACCGCATGGCTGCAAAAGGCCGACCATGACCTCGAGACGGCGGAGCGCGCGCTGCACGCTGGCTCCCCCATCACCGACACTGCGGCATATCACTGCCACCAAGCTGCGGAGAAGGCACTGAAGGCGTTCCTCGCTTCGCGCTCTAAACCGCTGGTGAAGACCCATGACCTCATGGACCTGCTCACCCGGTGCGCTGACGCAGACGTGCGCTTCGCCGATTGGGCCGACCGCATCTCCGAGCTATCCGGTTTCGGCACTGTGCTGCGGTATCCATCCGTAGATGCCGACCCGAGCGCTAGCGACGTCACACATGCGCTACAAACGGCGCGCCTCTTCCACGCCTTCGTGATCTCGATCCTTGGTGAGTCCGGTCATGACCGGACGTCAACGCCATGAAGATTCCACGCGATCTCGACGAAAACACACTGCTCGATCTCGACGCGCAGGGCCAAGTCCTGGCGATCAGCTTGGAAAACGCCACTGCGCGAGCGGAACTCAGCAGCTTCTCCTTCGACTGGGTGGCTGCCGGCGGCCGACCAGCAAGCCCGAAACCATGCGATTGACACCCGCTCAAGCCCAGGCCATTCGGGAGCGCATTCACACGCACCTAGGCCCGCGCGCACGAATCTGGCTGTTCGGCTCGCGCGTCGACGACAGCCGCCGCGGCGGCGATGTGGATCTCTACGTGGAACCGGAGTCAGCCGCCGATCTGACGGCCAGCCTGCGCTGCAAGAGCGAACTGGCCGATGCCCTCGACCTCAACGTCGACCTCATCGTGCAGCAACCCGGGAGCGACTTGCCGATCTACCGGATTGCGAAGCAACGCGGAGTGCCGCTGTGACGGAGCACCTGAAGCTCATCCAGACGAGGCTTGCGCACTTGGCACGCATGCGCGAATACCTGGCCTATTCCCTTGGGCAGGTCGAAGCGATGTTGCCGCTCGAGGATTGGCAGACCCTGACGCCGGACCAGCACGAATCGCTGGCAGCGTTCCGTGTGCGCTTCAGCGAGTTCCAGGAGCACCTGGGAAAAACCATGCGAGCCTTGGCGATCGAGGAAGAGCAAGACGTCGAGCGGTTCGGCGCGGTACTCGCGTTCATGGAACGGCTCAACGTGCTCGACTCCGCAGAGCACTGGAAACTCATTCG
>JANOLA010000268.1:0-7334 GCA_031419535.1 Burkholderiales bacterium
CTGGACCGCGCCGACAAGCTGACGCTGGCGCGCCAGTTGGTGCAGGTCATCGCGGCGCGTGCGCCGGCCGCCAGGTCATGAACAGATGACCGTCATCGACCTGAAGGTGCTGGACGAGCGCATGGCCGCGCACCTGCCGGCCTACGCCACGCCGGGCAGCGCGGGGCTGGACCTGCGCGCCTGTCTGGACGGGCCTAGCGTGCTCGAACCCGGGCAGTGCAAGCTCATTCCCACCGGCATCTCGATCCACATTGGCGACCCGGCGCTTGCCGCGATGATCTTGCCGCGCTCGGGTCTGGGCCACAAGCATGGCATTGTGCTCGGCAACTTGGTCGGGCTGATCGATTCGGACTACCAGGGCCCGCTGATGGTGAGCTGCTGGAACCGCGGCAGCGCCGTGTTCACGATTGCGCCGATGGAGCGCATCGCCCAGCTCGTGATCGTGCCGGTGGTTCAGGCGACGTTTCAGCGCGTCGACGAGTTCGATGCGTCGGACCGTGGCGAGGCGGGGTTCGGGTCGACCGGCAGGAACTAAAGCCACTCGGGCTGCGCAGCTCTCGCTTCCTCGCTGCCTCTCACCCCAGCCCTCTCCCGAAGGGAGCAGGGTCTCAATGCAGGTTCGATGAATCCGGCCGCGCGCCGCTCAGCACGGTGAACGCCGGCTCACCGACGCTGCCGGTCTCGACTTCTTCCGCGCTGGCTTCGCGCACGTCGCGCACGGTGACTTGCAGGCGCAGTGCGATTCCGGCCAAGGGGTGGTTGCCGTCGAGCACCATGTGCTTCGGATAAACCTCGGTGACGGTGTAGATCGCGTCGCGCGGCATGCCTTTCGTCAGCGCCCCGGGGGGAGGGCCGTCGAACTGCATGCCCACCTCGACGGGCTCGGCGATGCGCCCGCGTTCCTCGAAGAAGACCAACTGCGCGTCGTACTCGCCGAACGCGTGCTCGGGCTCGAGTTGCAGGCGGGTCGAGAAGCCGGCCTGCTGGTCGATCAGCGCTTCTTCGATCTTCGGAAACAGGTCGTCGCCGCCGACGAAGAACTCCACCGGATCGGTGAGTTCGTCGATCACATTGCCGTGCGCGTCTTCGACTCGCCAGATGAGACTGACAACGCAGGGGGCCTGAATCAACATGCGGCCATGATCGCACAATGGGCCCATGAACATCGATGCGCCCACGCCCCTGCTCGGCGGCCTAACGCCCCGGATTTTCATGCGCCGCCATTGGCAAAAGCGCCCGCTGCTGATCCGCCAGGCGCTGCCGGGAGTGGCTGCGCCGCTGACGCGCAGCGAGCTGTTCGAGCTGGCGGCGAACGAAGACGTTGAATCGCGGTTGGTGCGCAGCACCGAGTCAGGCTGGGTGCTGCGCCACGGGCCGTTCAAGCGCCGTGCGATCCCCAGCGTGGCGAAGCCGAACTGGACCTTGCTGGTGCAGGGGCTCGACCTGCACGCCGACGTCGTGCATGAGCTGCTCGCGAAATTCCGTTTCGTTCCCGATGCGCGGCTGGACGACCTGATGCTGTCTTACGCCACCGACGGCGGCGGTGTCGGCCCGCACCTCGACTCGTATGACGTGTTCCTGCTGCAGGTGCAAGGCGTGCGCGAGTGGCGCATCGGCCGTGTCGCCAAACCGAACTTTGCAGCGGACGCGCCGTTGAAAATCCTCACGAACTTCCGCGCCGAACAGCGCTGGATTCTCGAGCCCGGCGACATGCTGTACCTGCCGCCGCTCTGGGCACACGAGGGCGTGGCGCGCGGCGAATGCATGACGGCGTCGATCGGCTTTCGGGCGCCGGCCGAGCATGAACTGGCGAGCACGCTGATGCAGCGTTGGCTCGATGACGCTGACGAAGCGCAGCCGCCGCAGCGTGCCGAGGCTCCGCGTTACCGCGACCGCGAGCAGGGCGCGACCGCCGCGCCGGGGCGCATCCCTGGCGCACTGAGCGAATTCGCCGCCGCCGCGCTGCGCCGCGAATGGTCTGACCCGCGGCGCCTGGGGCGCGTGCTGGGCGAGCTGCTCAGCGAGCCCAAGCACCATGTGGTGTTCGTACGCGGCCCGGGGCTGCGGCACGGCGCCGGGCTGCGGCTTGATCGGCGCACCCGCATGCTGTACGACTCGCACCATGTGTTCATCAACGGCGATTCCTTCAATGCATCGGGAACCGACGCGGTGCTGTTGCGCCGCCTTGCGGATCGGCAATCCATCCAGGCGAAGGATGTGGTCAGATTCAGTCTGCAGGCCAAGGCGCTGCTCGATGAGTGGGCACGGTGCGGCTGGTTGATATCGAGCTGAGTGACTCGGACAAACGACGGAGGAGGATTGGTGGAGATGGAAGAGCCCAAGGACCCGAGCCCGGAGCACGCCAACACCCCGCCGGACTACGCGAAGATCGCGACACGAGGCGAATACCACCAGGCGATCCGCGACGCCTTCGCGTTAGCCGCCGCGGGGCGCAGCCGCGAGATCTTGATGTGCGACGAGCATTTCGCCGACTGGCCTCTCAACGAAACCAGTGTGGTCGAAAATTTGATGCAATGGGCGTCGCCGCAGCGCAAGTTGATCGTGCTGGCGCGCGGTTTCGACGAGATCGCGCGCCAGCATCCACGCTGGGTGGCATGGCGGCGCACCTGGGCGCACGCGGTCGAGTGCCGAGCGAACCTCGAACTCGAGTCCGGGCAACTGCCCACGCTGCTGCTGATTCCGGGGCTGTTGACGCTCAAGCTCGTGGACAAGGTGCACTACCGAGGCAGCGTGTCGCGCCACGCGGGCGATGCGGTGCTCGCACGAGAGCTGTTCGACTCGCTGCTGGAGCGATCGGAAGAGGCCTTCCCCGCCACGCAGCTCGGCCTCTAGCACCATCTAGCACCGGGGGAACCGCGAACCCGCAGTGTGGCCCGCTATACTCGTGGGCTGGACTGCGGAAGGACACCTATTTTCCGCAACCCGCCGCGGCCGCGCGCAGCACGGCACGGCGCGCCAGCCACCCCCCTTGATCACCCCTAAAACTCCCACTGAGGATCGTATGAAGACGTCTGTTCTGTTGGCTTCCCTGGTCGCCGCTGTTGCCCTGGCCGCTTGCGGCAAGAAAGAAGAAGCTGCCGCGCCGGCTCCGGCCGCCAAACCCGCCGCTGCCGCTCCCGCGCCTGCGCCTGCGCCGGCTGCCTCTGCCGCGCCCGCGGCCGACGCTGCCAGCGCCGCGATGCCTGCCGCTTCGAAGTAATTCGAACCCTGCACGACAGAAAGCCGCCTTCGGGCGGCATTTTTGTTGTCGAGGCGCGGCTGCGAGCCGGCGATGATTTCGCCGCAATCAGCGCAGTGCCAGCCAGTCGAAGCCGAGAATCGGATCGGCGACCACGATGTCACCGGCCGCCGCGCCGCACACCCGGGCCAGCGCTTCGCGCGCGAGTGCCGGGCGGTTGTTGCGTTCGCTCAGGTGCGCGGCCACGAGATGGCGAAGGGCAGTCGCTTGCAGGTGGGCCAGGATCTGCGCGGCGCTGTGGTTCGCCAGGTGGCCGAGGCGCCCGCCGATGCGTGCCTTCAACGACGCGGGATAGTTCGACTGCGCGAGCATGCCCTCGTCGTGGTTGCATTCGAGCAGCAGGGCGTCGCAGCCGCGCAGGCTGTCCAGCAGGTGCGTGGTGATCGAGCCGACATCGGTGAGAAGCCCCAAGTTCGACGCGCCGTCACTGCAACGCAATTGCAGCGGCTCCATCGCGTCGTGCGGCACGGTGAAGGGGTGCAGTTCGAGGTCACCGATGGCAATCGCTTGCCCATCGCGCGCGAAGTTCGGCGGCCCGGGAAGATCGGGCTCGCCGATCGCGCGCCAGGTGCCGTGGCTCATCCACAGCGGCACACCGTGCCGTTGCGTGAGTGTGGTCGCGCAGCCGATGTGATCGCCATGTTCGTGGGTGATGAACACGGCGTCGAGCTGCTCGATGGCCACGCCCGCACGCGCCAGGCGCTGCTCGAGCTCGCGCAGCGAAAAGCCGCAGTCGATCAGCACTCGGGTGGTCGTGACGCCGCTGCTCGCCTCGACCAGCGTGGCATTGCCGGTGCTGCCGCTGCCCAGGCTGCAAAAGCGCATCGATCGGGCTACGCGCGAAGCTGGCTGGCGAAGGCGGGTCCGAGCCTCGAGCGCGCGGCGCCGCTGCTTACTTCAGGTCTTCGACCAACAGCCCGATGATGCGCTTGCCGGTCTCGCCGTTTTCCGCGAGGCCTTGCGAATTCAGCACCGAGACCGTGCTGCTCACGCCTTCGGCTTTCACCGACAGCCTGAACTTCTTAGGGCCGGTATCGGCCTTTTCGTTGCTGAACAGCTTGGCGAAGAAACCTGGCTCTTCCTGGCCGGCCAGCGCCGGGTCGATGTAGCGCACGAAGTAGAGGCCTTGGGCGCGATCCCGGTCTTCCACGGTGAAGCCGCTGCGGTCCAGCGCCAGGCCCACGCGGCGCCACGCGCGCTCGAAGTTGTCGTCGACTTGCAGCGTCGCGGCCGGCCGGCCCTCGAGCACGCGGGCGCGGACCGCGGGCACGGCGGCGGCCGGCGTGGCCACCGCCGCTTTCGCCTGTTCATCGGGCAGGCCCAGCTTGACCATCAGGCGAGCCAGCATGGCGGCTTCGAGCTCGGGGTCGTTCGGGCGGCGGCTCCACACCGTCGACTGGCTGAGTTGCGGGCCGGTGAGCTGCTCAAGCAGGCCGCGGTGGCTGATGAACACGTCGCTGCCGGTACTGCTGCGCTCTAAGCGCGTGAGGTACTTGTCACGCTCGCCGGTCGAGTAGAGCCCATCGATCAAGCGCCCCAGCGTGCGGCGCAGCAAGTCGTCGGGCAGTTTGGCGCGGTTCTCGCTCCAGTCGGTTTCCATCAAGCCGAGCAAGGGCTGGTCGACCACCACCGTCATGCCGTTGTCCTTCCAGAACGCCAGCAGCTGCGGCCACAGTTGTTCGGCCGGCAGCGGCGTGCTGAGCCAGCGCTGGTGGCCGTCGCGTTCGATGCGCACCTTGCCCAGGGCCTGCGGCGCCACCAACGCCGTCGGCGCCGGCGTGCGCGGTGCCGCGGTACCGGCCTGGAACGCCGCCGCGCTCACGGCACCGGCCTGCGCCTGGTAGCGCGAGTCGCGCGCGAGTTGCGTCAAGTCAGGTGGCACGTCGAGCGGCGCTGCCTTGGCGGGTGCGGTGCGGTAGTCGACACGGTCGCCTGCGGCGAAGTTCTCCACCGACGAGCAGCCGGCCAGGGCCAGCGAAATTGCCAGCGAGACGGCCAGGGCGGTCACCGCCGGTGTGCGCGAAAAAATGGAAGGGGTCACGGGCAGGTTCTCCAGAGGAATGGCACGCCGCGCTTCGCTGGCGCGGCAAGGGTTGGCGGCACAAACGCGATCCGCCTGCCGGATCGCGGCACGTGGCCCAGGGCGACGAACTTCGCGCGCGGCCGAACCGAAGTGAATGGAAGAGGCGTCGTGCTCAGAGCAGTTCCGCCTCACGCATCGCGGCTTCAACCAGCGCCTGCCCCGCCGGCGACAGGGGCGTGATCGGCAAACGCAAGCCGGCGCCGCACAGGCCCAGGCGTGCCATGGCCCATTTGGTGGGCGCCGGGCTGGGTTCGATGAACAGGTTCTTGTGCAGGCCGAGCAGCTTGAAATGCAAGTGCGCGGCTTCGCGGGCCCGGCCTTCGATGGCGGCCATGCACAGAGCGTGCATCGCGCGCGGCGCCACGTTCGCGGTGACGCTGACGTTGCCCTGGCCGCCGAGCAGCATCAGCGCGACGGCGGTGCCGTCATCGCCGCTGTAGATCGAAAAGCCCTTCGGCGCGCCCTTGATGAGCGCGCAGGCACGCTCGATGTTGCCGCTGGCCTCTTTGATGCCGACGATGCCCGGGATCTGCGCCAGGCGCAGCGCGGTGTCGGGCTGCATATCGGCCACCGTGCGGCCGGGCACGTTGTAGAGCAGCATTGGCATGTCCACCGCTTCGGCGATGGCCCGGAAGTGCTGGTAGATGCCTTCCTGCGACGGCCGGTTGTAGTAGGGCACGACGGAGAGCGAGCAGTCGGCGCCGACCTTGCGCGCGAAGCGCGACAGCTCGATCGCCTCGGCGGTGGAATTCGCGCCGGTGCCCGCCATGACGGGGACGCGGCCCTTCGCGTGCTCGACGCTGACGCGGATGATCTCGCAGTTTTCTTCGATGCTGACGGTGGGCGATTCGCCGGTCGTGCCGACGACGCCGATGCAGTCGGTGCCTTCGGCGATGTGCCAGTCGATCAGGCGGCGCAGCGCGGCGTAGTCGACGCTGCCGTCGTCATGCATCGGCGTGACCATCGCGACAATGCTGCCGAGAATGGGTTTCATGGTCGTTCCTCGTGGGGTTTCGCTCGTCAGGGGCGCGATTTTACGGTGCGAACGAGCCCGCGCCGGCGCGCGCTTCACCATCGAGCCGGTAGCGCGGCGGCGCGGCACCGGCGCCAGCCTCGGGCTCGCGCACGGCAACGATGCGCTGCACATAGCGCTCGGGCGGCGTGACGAAGCCATCCTCGAACGCAACGATCCGCAGGCCCTGCACGGCAGCGAGCAGTTCGCCCGGGCGCAGTAGGAAATCCGGGTTCGAAGGCTTGCCGACCGACGCGTGACCCACGGCGAAGGTTTCGTAAATCAACACGCCGCGCGGCGCCACGCTGGCAACGAGGGTCGGCAACAACTCGCGCCACAGGTAGTGGGTGACGATCACCGCGTCGAAGCGCTGGCCGGCCAGCGGCCAAGGAGCGCCTTCGATGTCGGCAGCGACGGTCTGCGCCAGCGCGCGCAACGGCTCCAGCGCGGCGGCGTCGCGGTCCACGCCCGTGACCCGGCAGCCGGCTTGCGCGAACCAGCGCACATGGCGCCCGCTGCCGCAGGCGACGTCGAGCACGCTCGCGCCGGGCGCGACCAGGTGCGACCAGCGCCGCACCCACGGCGAGACCGGCAGCTCAGCGTGGGTTGCCACGGTGGTGCGGGTTCAGAAACAGTTCCACAGCTGCAGCGCCAGCGTCACCGCCACGTCAGGCCGAAGATAGGCCAGAAACACGAGCAGCAGCGACACCCCGGCGCCAACCCAGATTGCGATTCGGCGGGCCTTCATCGCGCCTATCACCTCACGCCGGGACCGGGCGAACAATGGCGTGCTCGCGAATCGGGAAATTCACGATCGCGCCGAACACGCCGAGCGCGATCGCGATCCACCAGACGATGTCGTAGCTGCCGGTGCTGTCGTAGAGCTTGCCGCCGAGCCACGCGCCCATGAAACTGCCGAGCTGGTGGTTCACGAACACGATGCCGCTCAACATGCCGAGGTACTTCACACCGAAGATCTG
>JANOLA010000269.1:0-2805 GCA_031419535.1 Burkholderiales bacterium
CGCGACGAACCCGGTGCGTTCCCCGAGCGGACCATCGCGCTGCTGCAGTCGTTTGCCGACCAGGCGGTGATTGCCATCCAGAACACGACCCTGTTCAACGAGACTCAGGAGGCGCTGCAGCGGCAGACTGCGACTTCCGAAGTGCTGAATGTGATCAGCAGCTCCGTGGCAGATGCCGCACCGGTATTCGACAAGATCCTGCAGAGCTGCGAGCAGCTGTTCTCGGCGTCATTCTTCAACCTCTTCCTCGTCGATGAGGCCGGGCTTATGAACGCGGAGCGCATGCATGCCACGGCCGCCGCACGGGCCGACCTTGGAAGCGAAATGCTGGCCGCCATGGAGGCTGCCGGGCGTTCGGCCTATCCGCGCCCGGTGGATGACACGGTGGCCGGCGAGTTGTTCCGGTCTGGCGGGGCGTTCGAACTGCGTGATGCGCTGAACGACCCCAACACGACTGTCGGGGCGAAACTGGCCGCCCAACGGATGGGGCGGAACTACTCCTCGTTGTCCGTGCCGCTGATGTGGGAAGGCCGAGGCATCGGCATGCTCACCATGGTGCGATTGGCCCCAGGCGGGTTCCCGCCCAAGGAACATGCGCTGCTCAAGACCTTCGCCGACCAGGCGGTGATCGCGATCCAGAACGCACGCATGTTCAACGAGACCAAGCAGGCGCTGCACAAGGTTGAAGAGCGCACCGACGAACTGACTGAATCGCTCGAGTACCAGACCGCGACGGCCGACGTGCTGCAGGTTATCGGCAGTTCGGTGGCCGACACCGCGCCCGTGTTCGACAAAATTCTCGAGTGCTGCGAGCAGCTTTTTTCCGCCTCGATGTTCAGTCTGCATCTGGTGAACGACGCCGGCCTGCTCGACGTGGCGCGCATGCGCTTCACTGCGGCGACGCGAGCGATGATCGGCGAGTCGAACATCGAAGCGACCGAAGCCCAACTGCGCTCGGCTTACCCGGCGCCGCTGGCCAACACCTCGGCAGAACTCTCGTTTCGCGCCGGCGCGGTGATCGCGAGCGCCGACGTGCTGAACGACCCGAATGCGCCGGCCTCCAGCCGGGCGATTGCAGAGCGCACCGGCCGCAGCTTCGCCTTCCTGTGCGCGCCGTTGATGTGGCAGGGCCGTGGCATCGGCACGCTGTCGATGCAGCGCTTGGAGCTGGGGCCGTTTCGCCCGCGGGAACACGATCTGCTCAAGACCTTTGCGGACCAGGCGGTGATCGCGATCCAGAACGCGCGGTTGTTCAATGAGACACAGGAATCGCTGGAGCGCCAGACCGCCACCGCCGACATTCTTCGGGTCATCAGCGAATCGCCCACCGACGTGCAGCCGGTGTTCGATGCGATCGTCGCGGCCGCAGTCAGGCTGATCGGCGGAACCGCGGGACACATTGCACGCCTCGAAGGTGACAGCCTGCGTCTCGTGGCGTTCAGCAAGACCGATGCCGCTGGCGATGCGGCGCTGCGCCAACTCTACCCGCGGCGCGTGGCTGACCTTGGCTCTGGCGACGTGATGCTGGCACGCAGCACCCTGGCGATTGCCGATGCCGAGACCGATCCACGCGTGTCGGAAGACGGGCGTGCCGCCTTCCGTCCGCGCGGCGTGCGCAGCATGATCGTGGTGCCCATGATGCGTGGGGGGGCGTACATCGGCACGATCGTCGTGAATCGCAAGTCGGCAGGCGAGTTCAGTCAACGCGAGATCGCCATCCTGACGACTTTTGCCGACCAGGCGGTGATCGCCATCGAGAACGTGCGGCTGTTCAACGAGACCAAGGAGGCGTTGGAGCAGCAGACCGCCACCGCCGAGGTGTTGCAGGTCATCAGCAGTTCGGTCGCCGACGTGGCGCCGGTGTTCGACAAGATTCTCGAAAGCTGCCGGCACCTTTTCGCCAGCGAGCAGCTGGGTATCTTCACCGTTGACGAGGACGGCCTGGTGCACGCTGCCGCGTGGCGCGGCGCGGCGATGGATGCGCTTGCCCTGGCGTTTCCCATGCCGCTGGAGCAGACCGTCACCGGGCGCCTCATCCGCGATCGCCGCGCGATGCACATTCCGGACGCGCTTGCAATGCTCGACCCGCCCGCATTCTTGCGCGAGACGGTCGAGCGCATCGGCAACACTTCGTCCATCTTCGCGCCACTGCTGTGGGAGGACCGCGGCGTCGGCTCCATCATGGTGATGCGCCAGCCGCCCAAACCCTTCAGCGACAAGGAGATCTCGCTGCTCAAGACCTTTGCCGACCAGGCGGTGATCGCGATCCAGAACGCGCGGCTGTTCCGCGAAACCCAGGAAGCCCGCGAGCAAGCAGAAGTCGCCAAGGCTCAGGCCGAAACCGCCAACGAAGCCAAGAGCGCCTTCCTGGCGACCATGAGCCACGAGATCCGCACGCCGATGAACGCGGTGATCGGCATGAGTGGCCTGCTGCTCGACACGGCGCTCACCGACGACCAGCGCGACTTCGCGTCCACCATCCGTGATTCCGGCGACTCGCTGCTGACCATCATCAACGACATCCTGGACTTCTCGAAGATCGAAGCCGGGCGCATGGACATCGAGGCGCATCCGTTCGATTTGCGCGAGTGCGTCGAGTCGGCGATGGACCTGATCGGTGGCCGCGCGGCCGAGAAGCACCTGGACATCGCTTATCAATTTGAAGGCGAAGTGCCGCCCGCCATCAATGGCGATGTGACACGGCTGCGGCAGGTGTTGCTGAACCTGCTCTCCAACTCCGTCAAGTTCACCGAGAAAGGTGAGGTGGTGCTGACGGTGCGCCTCGACGGCGACGAGCAGACCGAC
>JANOLA010000270.1:0-1734 GCA_031419535.1 Burkholderiales bacterium
GGATCTTGAGGCGAATGGCTTCGGCTGTCTTTGCGCCCTTGGTTGGCATTGCGATCCAAGGAGCCGCCCCAGGCACGGTCAACATCTCGCGGCATGCGTTCACGGTGTCTCCCCGCGCAACAACTCCATCAACTGCCCCGCATCCATCGGCGCCTTCGCATCGCCGGTGTCCTGCCCGCTCAAGATGCCCTCCGCCAGGTCGCGCTTGCTCTTGTGCAGGCGCACGATCTTTTCTTCGATCGAGCCCTGCGTGACGAGGCGGTACACCGTCACCGGGCGCAACTGGCCGATGCGGTGGGCGCGCGCGCTCGCCTGCTCTTCGGTGGCGGGGTTCCACCAGGGGTCGGCGATGATCACGTAGTCGGCCACGGTCAGGTTCAGGCCGAAGCCGCCCGCTTTCAGGCTGATCAGGAAGAAGTCGCTCGCGCCCGCCTGAAACGCGGCGACGCGCTTCGTGCGCTCGGCCGCGGGGGTGCTGCCGTCGAGGTACTGGTAGGTGAGGCCTGCCATGTCGAGGCGCTCGCGCAGCAGCGCCAGGAAGTCGGTGAACTGGCTGAACACGAGTGCCTTGTGGCGCCCGGCGACGAGCTCGGTGGCCAGGCGCTCGAATTCCTGCACCTTGGCGCCGACGATGCCGAGCTCCGGCGCCACCAGGCGCGGGTCGCACGCGGCGCGGCGCAGCCGGGTCAGGGCGGCGAGCACGTGGAACTGGTTCTGGCCTTCCTTCGCGCCGCCGCTGCCCGCGTTGGCGGAGAGGACCTGGGCGACGCTCGTCTGCGCCTGTTGGCGCAGCGCTTCGAGCAGCGCGCGCTCTTTCGCGCCGGGGATCACTTCGTGGACGATCTCGGTGCGCGGCGGCAGGTCCGTCAACACCTGCGCCTTGGTTCGGCGCAGCAGGAACGGCGCGAGCAGGCGGCGCAGGCGCCGCGACGCGCCGGCCTTCAGGTGCGGGTCATCGTCGCGCTCGATCGGGCTGACGAAAGTTCGCGCGAACTGATCGGCGCTGCCCAGCAGCCCAGGGTTGCAAAAACCCATGATCGCCCAGAGTTCGCCGAGTCGGTTTTCGATGGGCGTGCCGGTGAGCGCGAGCTTGAAGTCGCCTTGCAATGCGTGCGCCGCTTTGGCGCGGCGCGTGGCCGGGTTCTTGATTGCTTGCGCTTCGTCGAGCACGACGCTGTGCCATTTGGCTTCGGTCAGGATCTCGGCGTCGATTTGCAGCAGCGCGTACGAGCAGATCAGCACCTGGCCCGGCCCGAGGCCACGCACCTGGCGCTGGCGGGCGCTGCGACGCGGGCTGTCGGTTTTGGCGTCGGCGTCATTTGCCGGTGCCTGGGCCGCACCGGCATCGAGGTTGAGAGGCTTTTGCTCCATCTCCCTTTGGGAGAGGGCTGGGGTGAGGGTGGGCGGCTGGGCGCCGTGCTCTGTTTGCCCACCCTCACCCCAACCCTCTACCGCAAGCGGGAGAGGGGGAAAATTCGGCTGCGGTAATTTCTCGGCCTCATCGTCGAACTCGCTTTCCGCGTCGTCACCCAGCAGCACATCGCCATACAGCTCGACCTGCAAACTCGGCGCGAAGCGCGCGGCTTCGAGCAACCAGTTGCCGCACACCGAGGTCGGCGCCACCACGAGCGCCGGCCCGCCCTCGGCGCGCTGCAACAGCATCGCCAGCGTCTGCACCGTCTTGCCCAGGCCCATGTCGTCGGCGAGCACGGCGCCGAAGCCGCTGGCGCCTAA
>JANOLA010000271.1:0-3594 GCA_031419535.1 Burkholderiales bacterium
CTAGCATCCCGGCGGACGCCGGGATCCACTGCGGTCCACAACCGGTGGATCCCGACTTGCGTCGGGACGACGGCATGCGAGGGTCGGGGTGAACGTCGCGGCGAGGCAGTCTATTCAGCGCCACACCTCAATTGCACTTCGCGCCGGGCATGCCGGCCTTGATCCAGTCTTCCGACTTCATGTTCGCCGGCGGGTTCACGCATTCGGCCGGGAAGCGCTGAATGTCGTCGAGCACCACCATCTTCTTGGCTGCGTCGAAGCGCGTCCTGCCGATCGCCGTGTCTTGAATCGCCTGGTGCCCGTTGCCCAGCGCCATCTTGATTCTGCCGGCCGGCGTGTCCCACTCCGAATTGCGCAGCGCGTCAGCCAATTGTTCCGGCGTGGGCTTCTTGCCGCCGTTGGCCGCCATCGCTTTTTCCACCGCGAGTTTCAGACCGAGCAGCGACTGGATCATGCGATTGGGCGCCTGCACCGGGTACACCGTGTAGGCCTTCTGGTAGATGCTCCACCACCAATCGTTCAGCGCCGACTTCGGCGACATCAGGCCATACGCGCCGCGCGCGCCGAGAATCACGCCGTCGGGCATCTTGTCGCCCAGGCCCGGCAGCACGTGGTCGGCGGCCGAGAACACGAACTGGGTGCGCTTGAACAGGCCGCGCGGCGCGCCTTGAAGGATCAGCGCCTGCAGGTCGCCGCCCCAGAGGCTGGAGTGCGTGACGTCCGCGGTCTTGGCCATCAGCGCCGAAATCTCGGTGCCGTACTGGCCCGCGCCGAACTTCGGCAACAGATCTTCGCCCGCTTTCGAGCCGGGGTAGAGGTTGCCCATCGCCGCGACGAAGTCCTTGCGCGAATCGTGGCCCCAGGCGTAGTCCTGGTGGATCAGGTTGAAGGTGTCTGCCTTGATGTTGCGCGCCTTCAGGTAACGCACCAGCGCCACGTTGTCCATCGCCGCGTGCGAGGCGGTGCGGAACACGTAGTTGTACTTGCCTTCTTCAAAAATTCGCGGCGTGCCGCAGTCGTAGAGGATCAGGAACTTCCGCATCTCTTCGGCCACCGGCGCCACCGCCAGGCAGTCGCCAGAGCCGACGTAACCGACCACCGCGTCGACCTTGTCACGGTCATACAGGTTGCGCATTTCCTGCACCTGTTTGGTGGCGCCGCCGTTTTCGTCGACGTAGATCGGCTCGATCTTCACGCCGCCGAAGCCGACCTTGTTGTACGGCGCGGGCGCGCTGCCGTTGTTGAAGGCCTCGATCACGACTTTCGCGCCGTTCACTGCGGGGATGCCAAAGCTTTCCGCTGCCTGGCCCGACAGAAAACTCACGATGCCGAGTTTGAACGTTTCTTGCGCCTGGGCGCCGGGCGCCGCGAACAGCAGGCCGGCAGTCACTGCCGCCAGGGCGTGGCGGACCGGTCGGGTGGGGAAAGTCATGCAGGTCTCCGATGAAATTGGGTGGGGTGGGTGGCTGTGAGTTTAAGACTCAGTCGCGCGGGAACGATCACCCCGCATTCTTCGGGCACCCGCCATCGCTGGGTATGGGCGAAAACCCTGCGACAACACCGTCACCGAAGCGATTGAAGCCCACCGCAAGCCCCGCTCAACCACCCGCCACGCCTTGTGTGGCGACGTAGAGCGAATACACCGAGTGGCTCGCCGCCATGAACAGGCGGTTCCTTGCCGGGCCGCCGAAGCACACGTTGGCGCAGCGCTCGGGCAGGTGGATGTGCAGCAGCGGCTTGCCTTCGCTTGAAAACACGCGCACGCCGTCCAGCCCCTCGCGCATGCCCCAGCCGCACCACAGGTTGCCGTAAACGTCGACCCGAAAGCCGTCGGGCGTGCCGCCGTCGCTGTCGATCAGCGTGCGCTTGTTCGCCAGCGCCGCGCCGCCGCCCGCCACGTCGTAGGCGACGATCAGCCTGGGCGTGGCGCGGCTCTCGACGATGTAGAGCCGGCTCTCGTCGGGCGAAAACGCCAAACCGTTCGGGCAGTTAAGGCCCTGCGCGACGACGCTCAGCCGGTTGTTTTGCGGGTCGAGCCGGTACACGTCGGTCGGCAACTCGGGCGTCGCGGCGTGGCCCTCATAGTGGTGCAAGATGCCGAACGGCGGATCCGTGAACCAGACCGTGCCGTCGCTCTTGCAGACGATGTCATTCGGCGAATTCAGCCGCTTGCCTTCGAAGTGACTCGCGAGCACGCTGATGCTGCCGTCGTACTCGGTGCGCGTCACGCGCCGCGTGCCGTGTTCGCAGCTGAGCAGCCGGCCCTGCCTATCGCGCGTATTGCCGTTTGCGAAGTTCGACGGGCTGCGGTACACGCTCACCGTGCCGGTGTCTTCGTCCCAGCGCATCGTCTTGTTGTTCGGAATGTCGTTCCACAACAGACAGCGCGCATCGCCGAAGTAGACCGGCCCTTCGCACCAGCGCATGCCGGTCGCCAGACGCTCGACGCTGGCGCTGGCCAGGCGCAGGTTCGCGCCTTCCGGGGCGAGCACTTCAACGGCGGGGTCGGGCAGGCGCAGCGACGGGGCCCACGCCGGTTCGGCAGAGGCGGAACCTGGAGGCTGGTGGGACATGGCGGTGGACATGGCGGCGGCGCGCGGCAATCGGCGAAGGGGCAGAGCATAGACGACGCGTCTGGCCGCGGCGCGCTCCCGGCCCCAGGCCCGACCGGCTGCTCGCGCAAAACGTTTCGGCGGCCCGCGCGGGTGGGCGCAGCCGTTCGCTCCACTGACTCCGCTCACGACTTTTGAATGCGGCCTTCAAGCCCGCGCGGCATTCGCGCCTTCGCGATGTCCTATGCTTTGCGGCACAACTCCTGGAGGCATCCGATGCTCGACTCTCTCAAGTCCCCTCTTGTGGTGGCCGGCCGCATTCTGCTGGCGCTGATGTTCGTGATGGCGGGTTTCAGCAAGCTCGGCAACATCGCCGGAACGGCCGGCTACATCGCCAGCGCCGGCTTGCCGATGGGCACCGCGCTCGCCTGGGCCACGGGCCTGTTCGAAGTGGCCGCCGGGCTGGCGCTCGCGGTGGGGTTTCACGCGCGCTGGGTGGCGCTGCTGCTGGGCCTGTTCACGCTGCTCGCCAGCGTGCTGTTCCACAAGTTCTGGGCCGTGCCTGCCGACCAGCAGTTCGTCCAGCAACTCATATTCATTAAGAACCTGGCGGTGGCAGGCGGCATGTTCATGGTCGCCGCACTCGGTGCCGGCCCGCTGAGTTTCGACGCACGTCGCTCCGTCGCTGGCTGATGTCGGTCTGTCGGGAGAGGCGCTGGGCGGCCAGTTGCTGACGTTCGCTGCTGCGCTCATGCCAGCCTCCGCGCGAGGACAGGTGGCCCGGGGCTTGGAGCGACAGCCGGCGTCCGCGCAAGCCCAGAATGGATGCGACCGTTCCCCAGGGCGATGGCGGCGCCCCCGTTCTCCGGCCCACGCTCGCGGGGCACCACCGAGGTCCACAACGGACTGCCGCGTCATCACCGACCAAGCTCGCGAACAGCCAGGACACCGCGAATGGGGCCTCCGACCGGGGGCACCACCACCGCCCTGCTGCCACCGACGGTGGCCGGCCACGAGTTGGCGTGCCACCAGGTTGCCGGGG
>JANOLA010000272.1:0-2172 GCA_031419535.1 Burkholderiales bacterium
CGGCGGGTGCACGCGCAGGCAGGTGCCGGCGTATTGCGCCATCAGTTCGTCGAAGCGCAGGCGCACGGTGCGCCCCTGCTCGGGGACGAACACTTCGTAGTCGTCGGGACCGTCGCGCGACAACAGCACGAGCGCCTTGCCGTCGTGGCCCATCACAAGCAGCGGCTCGTTGGGGGCGGGCGAGGGTGGCTCGGCGAGGTGCACGGTCTGCGTCGAGAAGCCCAGGCTTTCGATCGCGTCCACGAAGTCGGCGAGCTTCCAGAATTCCTCCGGGCGCGAGACGCCGGATCGCAACGCCGCCAGCGACATCGGCTTGCCGTAGTGGTCGAGCAGGAACAGCAGGCACGCTTCCAGCGCCTCGGGCGCATTCGCCTGCGGGGAAGACAGGGGATCCGCTGCACCGCCGGGAGGCAGCGCGACGGGCGGTTTTTCGACAGGTGCAAGCATGGTGTTGGACGAACCGATGAGGGTTGGAGGGGATTGCGAGATGAATTCGTGGCGGGCTGCGGAAGGGGTCTAACGCATGGCAGCCGTGGCCGGCATGGCCGGAGTCAGCGGCCAGTACGCGGTGCTGTAGTAAAGAACCTGCCAGCGCGCCAGCGCTTCGTCGATTTCGGCTTCGGTCAGGCCCACGCCGGCGGCGTGCAGTTCTTCTTGCGAGTTGAGCAGGTCGAGCAAGTTGCCGCGCCGGTTCGCGAATTGCTCGCGCACCGCGCGCAACGCTTGCACCGCGAGCTGCACGCCGTCGCGGCGCGCGGCGAGCGTGGCGGAAACGTTGTCTTCCGTGGCCAGCGCCTGGGCCAGCGCCCGATCGACCTGAATCGTGATGCCGCGCACTTGCTCGGCGGCTTCCACCGCGCGGTGCGCCGCCTGCGCGGCACGCGCCTGGTCGGCGCCGCCGCTGTAGAAGCTGTAGCGCAGTACCAGCGCTGCGCTCACGTCGCTGCCGGGCACGCCGCGGCCGGCGATGTCGCGCCGCTGCGCGCTCAACTCGAATCCGAGATTCGGCCGCTCGCGGCGCAATGTCAATTCCAACTCTTGTTCGGCGGCGCGCCGGCTCGCCTCGGCGCCGCGCACGGCAGGGTAGTCGCGCACCAGCGCCTCGGCATTGGCGACGATCGCCTGGCGGTCCACCGCGGGGCGCGCCGGCACGTCGAGCGCGCCCGGGGGCGCACCGAAAACTTCGCGAAATCCTGCCTCGGCATTGCGCACCCGGGTCATCGCGGTGGCCAGGCTGGCGCGCGCGCCGGCCAGGCGCGATTGGGCGCGCCAGACGTCGCTGATCGGCCCGCCGCCGAGGTCGTAGCGGCGTGTCAGGTAACTCACCATGCTTTCCAGCGACTGCTGGTTGAGCTGGATCTGCGACAGCAAGCGGCGCGTGCGAACCACGTCGAACCAGGCCTGCACGGCGCGCAGCGAAAGCTCGTCACGGCGCCCGTCGAGCCGAGCCTGCACCGCGGCAGCTCGCTCTTGGCTCGCGAGCACCGTGGTATCGATCGCGCCGAAGTCGTAGACCGTCTGCGCCAACGTCAGCCCGGCGCTCGCCGACTCATAGTGCCGGTCGGGCGTGCCATTGATCGTGCTGCGGTCCAGGCGATGGTCTGAGATGTCGGCGCGCGCGGTGATTTGCGGCAGGCGCGCCGCGGCGACCTCGCGCGTCGATTCGTTCGCGCCGGCGCGGCTCGCGCGCAGCGCCAGAACCTCCGGGTGCGCCAGCACCGCGTTCAATATCCGCTCGCGAAAGATGTCGATCGGCAAGCCGCGGTTGGGCTGTTGTGTGTCTTGCACCATCTTGAGCAGCGACTCGATCTGCGCCTCGCCGAGGTTCGAGGTTTGCAGCGCTGCGCCGACGACGGGGCCGTCGCGCGTCGATGAAGGTGCTGTGGTGGGTGAGACCGGGCTCGTCACCGCTTGAGCGCGCGCTGTCCCGGCGAAGCTGCCCAACGCCGATGCCAGTGCCAAGGTCGGCAGTTCGATCCATGGGCGGTGCCGGGTGTTCCGGCCGGCTCGGCGGATTGCCTTGTTGTCTTGCGCAAGCGTGCCCTTGTTCATCGAATCCGTTTCCTGCCGCCACGAACAAGCTTGTCGAAAGCCGAACAGCGGAATTAAGTAAGGCGAAAGTGTGGGGAACTGACCGGAGGCGATCTTATGCAAGCAGGCGTGGCAGTGCCG
>JANOLA010000273.1:0-5638 GCA_031419535.1 Burkholderiales bacterium
CAGGGCAGAAGGCCCGGCTGTATCTGGCTGGCGAGTCCTATTGGGAACTGGAGTTTGTCCGCCCGCCGCGGAGCGCCTCCAACGAGCGGCGCTGACGGGCCAAGTGATCGAGTGCATCGCCGGTAAGCCGGATCGAGGGGATGACGGTGCCTTGCTTGAGCGTCTGCCCGGCGCCCTTGACGGTCAGGTCTTTGATCAGGGCCACCGAGTCCCCGTCGGCGAGCAGGTTGCCCACCGCATCGCGCACTTCGACCGCGCCATCGGCAGCGCGTTTGGCGGCAAGATCGCCCGCGGGCAGCCACTCGCGCGCAAGCGCGTCGCGTCATCAAGGGTCTGCGCCAGCACCAGCTTCAGACTGCGCAGCGCCGGGCGCAGCAACCAGGCCAGGCATTCGCCCTTGCGTTGGCTCTTCTCGCTCAGGCGCGCGTTGGCCAGCACCATCGGCACGCTTTCGCGCCGCGCTTCGTGCAGCAGGTTCGGCCAGATCTCGGTTTCCATCAGGATGCCGACCGACGGCCGAAAGTGCCGCATGAAGCGCCGCACTGCGCCGGGCGTGTCGACCGGCAGCCAGACTTGAACGTCGCCTTCGTGCAGCAGCGCCGCGCCGGCTGCGCGACCGGTCGCCGTGCCATGCGTCAAGAGCAGCCGCATGCCGGGGCGAAGCGCGCGCAGCGCATCGATGAGCGCAGCGGCGGCGCGCGTCTCGCCGAGCGACACCGCGTGCACCCAGACCGCACCGTGCGCGCAGCTCCCGCCGTAGCGACCGAGGCGTTCCTGCATCGCGTGCCGGTACATCGGCTCTGCCCGGCCGCGCCACGCGTAGCGCAGCAGAAACGCCGGAATGAGCAGGCGCAGCGCGGTCGAGTAGAGAAAGCGCACACAGCCCTGCAACGCGGTCACTGGAATGGTTTCGGGCTGCGCTCTTTGGTCGTCGCCCCCGGGGCGACCCGGCAGGTTCATGCGTGCGCCGCCTCGAGCACCCGGTTCCACGCGGCCCACACGGCTTCGAGCTTCGGCGCCGGCCGGTCCTCGAGCGCCATCTGGTGGCGCATGCCATGCGATCCGAGCGGCCCGGTGCGCCAGGCGGTGGGGTGGTTGTAGAGCTGCACGTGCGGCAGCTTCAACGCGACCGCGATGTGGCTGAGGCCACTGTCGACGCCGACCACGCCTTGCGTCGCGGCGAGGCGGTCGAGCACCGCGTCGATCTTCATCGAAGGCCAGACCTCGATCTGGGCGTTGGCGCTCCCCTCCCAACCGGCGGCAATCATTTCGGCGCGCGTCTGCTCGGCCTCGTTGCCCTGCGGCAGCGCGATGCGCCAACCGTCTTCGATGAAACGTTTGCCGAGCTTGACCCACAGGTCGATCGGCCAGAGCTTGTCGTCACGCGACGTGCCGTGCACGAACGTGACGGTGGGGCGCTCATGTTTGAGGCGCGGCGGCGTGGTGCGCAGGCCGAACTCGGGCCCTCCTTGCTGCGCGTAGCCCAGGGCCTTGGACGCGAGCATCCTGCCGCGGTCCAGCGCATGGATTCGCGGTTCGATCGGAATCGGGTTGTCGACGAGCCAGCGCGCCGGCCATTCGAAACTCGAACCTTCGGTGGCGTTTCCGAGCCCATGGCGCCGGCCTGGCTGCTGGCCGGCGCCACCCGGGGTGACCTTGGCCAAACGCGCGAGCACGGCCGACTTGGTGAGGCCTTGCAAATCGATCACCGCGTCGTAGCGCTCGCGCTGCAGACGCTCGCGAAATCCGCGCCATTCGCCGCGCACCGCGGCGCTCCACCAGCGCCGGCGCCAGCGCCGCAGCGGGCACTCGATGACTTCGGCGATGCCTTGCACACGCCGCAGCAGCGGCGCGAATGCCGGCTCGACGACCCAGTCGATCAACGCTGCGGGAAACGCGGTCGCGATGTCGTGCACGACCGGCATGGTGTGCACCACATCGCCCAATGACGAAAGCTTGACGAGCAGGACGCGCATGCTGTGTTCTCGGTTCGAGCCACCGTCATCCCGGCGAACGCCGGGATCCACTCTGCGCAGACCATCCTGGATCCCGGCCTACGCCGGGATGACACGCAGAGGCTGCCAATGTCGCTTGGGTCGGCCGGCGCCGCTCAATGCGCCGCGTTGTGAATGCGCGCGTCGGGCTTGACGCTGCGCAGCGCGGCGAGCATCGCGGTCTGGATGCGTTCCAGCGCGGCAGCGGTGTGGCCTTCGAAGCGCAGCACCAGCATCGGCGTCGTGTTGCTGGAGCGGATCAGCCCGAAGCCGTCGTCGTATTCGACACGCAACCCGTCGATCGTGATGATCTCCATCGCGCCGGGAAAAGTCGCGGTGCGCTTCAGGTCTTCGACGACGCGCCGCGGCTCCCCCTCGGCGCACGCCACGTTCAACTCGGGCGTGCTGAAGCTCGTGGGCAACGCGTTCAGCACCGCGCTCGGGTCGGCGCTTCGGCTCAGAATTTCCAGCAGCCGCGCCGCCGTGTAGGTAGCGTCGTCGAAGCCGTACCAGCGCTCGCCGAAGAAAATGTGGCCGCTCATCTCGCCGGCGATCGGCGCACCCAGCTCTTTCATGCGCGCCTTGATCAGCGAATGCCCGGTCTTCCACATCACCGGCACGCCGCCTGCGGCGCGGATCGCGGGTGCGAGGCGCTGCGTGCACTTCACGTCGAAGATCACGCTCGCGCCGGGGTGCCGCGGCACGATGTCGGCCGCAAAGAGCATGAGTTGCCGATCCGGATAGATGATGTTGCCCTCGCGCGTGACGACGCCAAGCCGGTCGCCGTCGCCGTCGAACGCGAGGCCGAGCTCGGCGCCGCTGCTCTTCACGGTGTCGATCAGCTCGGCCAGGTTCGCGGGCTGGCTCGGGTCCGGGTGGTGGTTCGGGAAGTTGCCGTCGACTTCGGAGTAGAGCTCGGTCACGTCGCACCCCAGCGCGCGCAGCAGCGCGGGCGAACTCGCGCCGGGGATGCCGTTGCCGCAGTCGACGACGATCTTCATGCGGCGCTTCAAGCGGCAGTCGCTCACGATGCGCTGCATGTACTCGGCAACGATGTCCATGCGTGCACTGCGCCCGGCGCGCTGCGTGAAGTCGCGTGTCTCGATGCGCCGCTTCAAGCCCTGAATCGCCTCGCCGTAAATCGCGGCGCCGGCCAGCACCATCTTGAAGCCGTTGTAGTCCTTCGGGTTGTGGCTGCCCGTCACCATGATGCCGCTGCGGCAACCGTGATGGCCGCGCGTCGCGGCGACGTAATAAAGCATCGGCGTCGTCACCGGGCCGAGTTCGACCACGTCCAGGCCGGTGCTCGCCAAGCCGCGGATCAACGCGGCACTCAGCGCCGGGCCCGACAGGCGCCCGTCGCGCCCGACCGCGACCGCGCGGTCGCCCGCGAGCAGGACTTCCGAGCCGAAGGCCTTGCCGAGTGCCTCGGCGAATTCTTCGTCGATCGCCTTGCCGACGACGCCGCGGATGTCATACGCCTTGAAGCTCGTGGGATCGAACAGCATCAGTTGCTCTCCGAAAGCTGATCCAGGATCGCCGGATTCTCGAGAGTAGAAACGTCCTGCGTGATCTTTTCGCCCTTGGCCACCGCGCGCAGCAGGCGGCGCATGATCTGGCCGCTGCGCGTCTTGGGCAGGTTGTCGCCGAAGCGGATGTCGCGCGGCTTGGCGATCGGGCCGATTTCCTTTGCGACCCAGTTGCGCAGCTCGTTCGCGATCTTCTTCGCCTCTTCGCCGGTGGGCCGGGATCGCTTGAGCACGACGAAGGCGCAGATCGCTTCACCTGTCGTTTCGTCGGGCCGGCCCACCACCGCTGCTTCAGCGACGAGCTCGGTGTGCGCCACCAGCGCGGACTCGATCTCCATCGTGCCCATGCGGTGCCCCGAGACGTTGAGCACGTCGTCAATGCGGCCGGTGATCGTGAAGTAGCCGGTCTTGGCATCGCGGATCGCACCGTCGCCGGCGAGGTAGTACCTGCCCTGGAAGTCTTGCGGGTAGTAGCTCTTCTTGAAGCGCTCAGGGTCGCCCCAGATGGTGCGAATCATGCTCGGCCAAGGCTTCTTGATGACGAGGATGCCGCCTTGCCCCCACGGCAATTCCTTGCCGGTTTCGTCAACCACCGCCGCGTCGATGCCCGGGAACGGCAGCGTGCACGAGCCGGGCACGAGCGGCGTGGCACCCGGCAGCGGCGTGATCACGTGGCCGCCGGTCTCGGTTTGCCAGAACGTATCGACCACCGGGCAGCGCCCGCCGCCGATGTGCTTGTGGTACCACTCCCACGCGGCGGGGTTGATGGGTTCGCCCACGGTGCCGAGGATGCGCAAGGACTTCAGGTCGTAGCGGTCCGGGTGCACCGCGGCGTTGCCCTCCGCCGCCTTGATGAGGGAGCGGATCGCCGTGGGCGCGGTGTAGAAAATCGTCACCTTGTGGTCCTGGATCAGCTTCCAGAAGCGCCCGGCGTCGGGGTAGACCAGAACGCCTTCGAACACGACTTCGGTGCCGCCGAGCGCCAGCGGACCATAAGCAATATAGGTGTGGCCCGTGACCCAGCCGATGTCGGCGGTGCACCAGAACACGTCGTCGGGTTTGAGGTCGAAGGTCCACTTCGTCGTCAGCGCCGCGTGCATCAAGTAGCCACCGGTCGAGTGCTGCACGCCCTTGGGTTTGCCGGTCGAGCCCGAGGTGTAAAGCAGGAACAGCGGGTGCTCGGCGCCCACCCACTCGGGCTCGCAGGTCTTGGCTTCAACGGCCGTCAACTCATGCAGCCATTTGTCGAGCGGCGGGTTCCAGTTCACCTTGCCGCCGGTGCGCCGGTAGACGATCACGTCGCGGATCGAGCCGCAGCCGCCGAGCGTGAGCGCGTCATCGACGATCGCCTTCAACGGCAGCGCCTTGCCGCCGCGCAGTTGTTCGTCGGCGGTGATCACCATCACGGCGCCGGCGTCTTCGATGCGGTCGCGCAAACTTTGCGCCGAGAAACCGCCGAACACCACCGAGTGCGTGGCGCCGATGCGCGCGCAGGCCTGCATCGCCAGCACGCCTTCCACCGACATCGGCATGTAGATCACCACGCGGTCGCCCTTTTTCACGCCGCGCGCCTTCAGCGTATTCGCGAGCTGGCAGGTGCGTGCCAGCAGTTCGCTGTAGCTGACCTTCGTCACCTTGCCGTCATCGGCCTCGAAGATGATCGCCGTTTTCGCGCCCAGGCCAGCGTCGACATGCCGGTCCAGGCAGTTGTAGGAGGCGTTCAGCGTGCCGTCTTCGAACCACTTGAAGAACGGCGCGTTCGATTCATCCAGGCCCTTCGTGAAGGGTTTTTTCCAGCTCAGAAATTCGCGCGCCAGGCGCGACCAGTAGGCCACGTGGTCGGACTTGGCCTCGTCATCCAGCTTCTGATAGGCGGCCATTCCCGAGACATGGGCGCCGCGCACTGCGGCCTCGGACGGGGGATAGAGGGTGGAAGGGCTCGTCATCGTCGTCTCCTTTTCGCTGTTGACCCGTCATCCCGGCGCAGGCCGGGATCCACCTTGTGCCAAGCGCATGGATCCCGGCTTGCGCCGGGATGACGGGTGCGCTGAGGGTGTCTGTTCCCCCGGACTTTAGCGTCTTCGCGCGACGTGCCGCCCGGACGCCGCAACTACA
>JANOLA010000274.1:0-6180 GCA_031419535.1 Burkholderiales bacterium
GGCGCACTTCGTCAAGTTCGACATGGGGCTGATCCGCGGCATCCACACCGCGAGCGAACGCAAGCGCCGCGTCGTCGGCGACCTGGTGCGCCTGGTGCTCGACCTCGGCTCGGTCGCGCTCGCCGAAGGCGTGGAGTGCGAGGAAGAAGCCGAGGTTTGCCGCGACATGGGCTTTCAGCTGATTCAGGGTTATCTGACGGGCAGGCCGGTGTCGGTGAGCGCGTGGCAGGGCCACGCGTAGGAGCGTGGGCGGAAGAAGGCGCCGGCGCGGGCGCGGGAAAGTAGCTACGCGAGCCGCTCGCGCAGCGCAGCGATCGCGCTTCGATAGTCGGGCTTGCCAAAGATCGCGCTGCCGGCAACAAAGGTGTCGGCTCCGGCGTCGGCGACGCTGCGAATGTTGTCGGCGTTGATGCCGCCGTCGACTTCGAGGCGAATCTCGCGCCCGCTGCGTTCGATCAGGCGGCGCACCTGCTCCACCTTCTTCAACGCTCCGGGGATGAAGCTCTGCCCGCCGAAACCCGGGTTCACGCTCATCACGAGCACGAGGTCGAGGCTGTCGAGCGTCCACTCCAGCACGTCGAGCGGCGCGGCCGGGTTGAACACGAGCCCGCATCTGCAGCCCGCCTGGCGGATGAGTTGCAGGCTGCGGTCGACATGCGCCGACGCATCCGGGTGAAACGAAATCAGGTCCGCGCCCGCCTTCGCGAACGCGGCGGCCAGATCGTCCACCGGCTGCACCATCAGGTGCACGTCGATCGGCACACGCGTGCCGTCGGCGCGCATGGCGTGGGGCTTCAAGGCGGCACAAACCATCGGCCCGAGCGTCAGGTTCGGCACGTAATGGTTGTCCATCACGTCGAAGTGAATCCAGTCGGCGCCGGCGCGGATCACGTCTCGCACTTCGTCGCCCAGGCGGGCGAAGTCGGCGGCGAGGATGCTCGGCGCAATTCGATAGGTCGGGGGGGCTTTGGATGTCGGCATTCGGGAATTCTAGGGACCCTCCTAGAATCGCCCCATGTCCAAGCCCGAATTCACGAACACGGTGCTCGTGCGCCACTTGCCCGAGCAGTCGGACCCGAAGACCGGCCAGCACGCGTTTTCATACACCGTGACGATTCGCAATTCCGGCGATACCACCGCGCAGTTGATCGCGCGCCACTGGGTCATCGCCGATTCGAACGGCCACACCGACGAAGTGCGTGGCCTGGCCGTGGTGGGCCACCAGCCCGTTCTCAAACCCGGCGAAAGTTTCGAGTACACGAGCTGGACCCGCCTGCGCACGCCCCACGGCACGATGCGCGGCACGTTCTTCTGCATGACGGAAGACGCGTGGCCGTTCGATTCGCCGGTGCATGAATTCGGCTTGACGCTCGCCTCGGCCTTGCATTGAGGCACAGGCTGCGCAGCGGTCCTATTGTTTGTCCGCGTCGCGGCGGCGCTCCCCACGCGAGCGGCCGTGGAACATCGTCCACCAGACGATCAGCAGCAGCACGACCAAAGCCGCGAGCGCTTCGAGCAAAATGATCCACATGTCGATTCGATGCCCAGGCTGGATTCGTGGCTACGCGCTCAGCGCGGCGATTCTAGGCGTGCTCGCGGCGTGCGCCGTTGCACCGGTGGCGCCGCCGCAGGAGGCAGCCTCCACCGCGGCAGCGCCTGCGGTAACGGCTTCGACCGCCACGCCGACGCCGAGCGCGACACCAACGCAGACGGCAGCGCCGGCGCCGCCGCCTGTCCCGAGCGCCGCGCCAATCACGACGCCGACACCGCTTCCGGCACCACCCACCGCAGCCACGGCCCCAGGGCCTGGCGCCACGGTCGTGCCAGCGGCGCCAGGGGCCGCCGCCCACCCCGGCGCGACGATTCTGCAGATGCGCTCGCGCTGGGTTCCCAGCAGCTGGGCCGAGCTTCCGGGCTGGAGCGGCGACCGCCCGTCCGAGCTCTGGCCCGCCTTGCTGCGCGGCTGCGAGCGCCCGGCTGCGGGTTGGGCCGGCTTGTGCGCGCAGGCCAAGTCGGCGGTGGCGTCGGGCAATTCGTTCAGCGACGACGCCACGCGCGCCTGGTTAGAGAAGCGCTTGCAGCCGTACCGCGTCGAGGCACTCGACGGCGCCGCGGACGGCCTCATCACCGGCTACTTCGAGCCGCTCGTCGAAGCCTCGCGCACGCCGCGCCCGGGCTATCGGCACGCACTGCACGCGCCGCCGGCCGACCTGGGCCAGCGCGTGCCGTACTGGAGCCGCCAGCAGCTCGAAACCCTGCCCGCGGCGCAGGCCGGCTTGCGTGGGCGCGAACTCGCCTACCTCGCCGATCCACTGGACGTGCTGCTGCTCCAGGTGCAAGGTTCGGGTCGGTTGAATTTGATCAGTGCCGACGGCAAGCGCAAGCTGGTGCGCATCGCCTACGCCGGGCATAACGACCTTCCGTATCAATCAATCGGACGCTGGCTCATCGATCAAGGCGAACTGCGCCCCGGCGAAGCGGCGTGGCCGGCGATCCGCCAATGGGCCAAGAGCAACCCGAAGCGCATCAACGAGTTGCTGTGGGCGAATCCACGCGTCGTGTTCTTCCGCGAAGAAGCGCTGCCCGACCCACAGATTGGCCCGCGCGGAGCGATCGCCGTGCCGTTGACGCCGCAGCGCTCGGTGGCCGTCGATCCGCAGAGCATTCCTTACGGCACGCCGTTGTGGCTGGACACGACCGAGCCACTGTCGAACTCGCCGCTGCGCCGCGTCGTGATCGCCCAAGACACGGGCAGCGCGATCGTCGGCGCGGTGAGAGCCGATTTTTTCTGGGGCTGGGGCGACGAAGCCGAGGCCCAGGCGAGCCGGATGAAACAGTCCTTGCGTCTTTGGGCACTTTGGCCAAAGACTTGAGGGAACGCGCAAATATGTCCCGGCGTGGGCGCGCGCCTCGGTTCGGGGCCTTGAGGCAACGCTGAAAGGTTTGCGCCGCCGGCACGACCTAGGCCCATGACTGAACCCTTGCGACCCCCTGGAGGATTGACCATGACCCGCCGTAGCCTGTTCCATTGGCTGTGCGCCGCCGGCCTGCCCAGCTTTGCCGTGGCAGCCGAGGGTGCCGCGCCGAAAATCGTTCCCTTGGTGCTGCCCGACGCCGAGTGGAAAAAACGCCTGACGAACGAGCAGTACCAGGTGCTGCGCAAACACGGCACCGAGCGCGCCGGCACGAGTGCGCTGAACGCCGAGAAACGCGTCGGCCGTTACCTGTGCGCCGGCTGCGACCTGCCCCTGTTCGGCTCGGAAATGAAGTTCGAAAGCGGCACCGGCTGGCCGAGTTTTTTCAGCTTCTATCCGGGCGCCTTGGGAACGTCGACCGACTTCAAGCTGATCTACCCGCGCACCGAGTACCACTGCGCGCGCTGTGAAGGCCACCATGGGCACGTGTTCAACGACGGCCCGGCACCGACCGGCAAGCGCTATTGCAACAACGGCGTTGCGCTGAAGTTCGAGGCTTCGTCGTCATGAGCGCGCTTCGCACTCTGTGCGCCGCAGCCGCGTTGACAGCCTGGGCCGCGGCCGCCACGGCCGGCGCGGGTGCCACGCCGGCTACACCCGCGCCCGCACCCGCGCCCGCACTTACACCCACCAGCACGACCGCGCGCGCGATCTTCGCCGGCGGCTGCTTCTGGTGCGTCGAGGCCGATTTCGACAAGGTTGACGGCGTGATCGCCACCACCTCGGGCTACAGCGGCGGCACAGTCGCGAACCCGACGTATGAACAGGTCGCGGCGAAACGCACCGGCCACGCCGAAGTGGTGGAAGTCGTGTACGACCCGGCGCGCGTGACTTACTCGAAGCTGGTGGAACACTTCTGGCGCACGATCGACCCGACGACGAAAGACCGCCAGTTCTGCGACGCTGGTTCGCCGTACCGCAGCGCGATCTATCCGATCGACGACGCGCAGTTGAAAACCGCGCTCGCGTCGCGCGCCGTTCTGGAAAAGAGCAAACAGTTCAAGGAGGCCATCGTCACCGAGATCGTTCCGGCCAGCGCGTTTTATCCGGCCGAGGCCTACCACCAGGACTACTACAAGAAGAACCCGGTGCGTTACTCCTACTACCGCAACGGCTGCGGTCGCGACGCGCGGCTCAAGCAGTTGTGGGGCAGCTCGGCGACGCATTGACACTAGGCGAGGGTGCTCGCCCTCTTGACCCCTCTCGCCCCCTCTCCCGCCCGCGGGAGAGGGCGGGGGTGAGGGTGCGGGCGCGGGCGCGGAAGAACCGCTAAACCTCGAGCCACTCCTTGCGCACCGCCTCATTCGCCTTCAGCGCATCGGCCGTGCCCTCGAACACGATGCGGCCGTGCCCCATCACGTAGAGGCGCTTCGAGATCCGCAGCGCGATCGTCAGCTTCTGTTCCACGAGCAGGATCGCCACGCCGCGCGCGGCGATGCGCTCCAGCAGGTCGGCGACGAGTTCCACCATCTTTGGCGCCAGGCCTTCGGTGGGCTCGTCGATCATCATCAGGTCGGGGTCGCCCATCAGCGTGCGGCAGATCGTCAACATCTGCTGCTCGCCGCCTGACAGAACACCGCCGGGCGTGTCGGCGCGTTCCTTCAGCTTCGGAAACAGCTCGAACATGTCGGCCATGCGCCAGCGGCCGGACTCGGCGGTGGACTTCATTCCCAGCATCAGGTTCTCGCGCACCGTGAGCTGGGGAAAGATGTCGCGGTTCTCCGGTACGTAGCCCAGGCCACAGCGCGCCACCTGGTGGGATTTCAGCGTGCCGATGTCGCGGCCCTTGAACGTGACCGAGCCGGTGCGCTCCACCTCGCCCATGATGGCCTTGATCGTCGTCGAGCGCCCGACGCCGTTGCGCCCGAGCAGCGAAACGATTTCGCCTTCCGCGACGGAAAAGTCCACGCCTTGCAGGATGTGGCTCTTGCCGTAGTAGGCGTGCAGGTCGCGGACGTTGAGCATGTCAGTGGTCAGTCATCGCCGTGCCGAGGTAAGCCTCTTGCACCGCCGCATTCGCACGAATGTTGGCCGGCGTGTCGGTCGCGATCACCTGGCCGTAGACGAGCACCGAGATGCGGTCCGCCAGGTCGAACACGACGCTCATGTCGTGCTCCACGATCACCAGCGTCTTGCCTTCGCTCACTTTGCGGATCAGCGCCACCGCGTGTTCGGTTTCGGAGCGGCTCATGCCGGCGGTGGGTTCATCGAGCATGATCACGTCGGCACCGCTGGCGATCGTGATGCCGATCTCCAGCGCCCGTTGTTCGGCATACGACAACAGTGCCGCCTGCACGTTGCGTCGCGATCCGAGGTTGATTTGCGCGAGGATGGCTTCGGTGCGCTCGCGCGCGTCGCGCGCGCGCTCCACCATGTGCCAGAACGAGTATCGATAACCCAGCGACCACAACACGCCGCAGCGGATGTTCTCGAACGCGCTCAAGCGCGGAAAGATGTTCGTGACCTGGAAACTGCGCGACAGGCCGCGCCGCGCGATCAGGAAAGGGGCCAGCCCGGTCACGTTGTCGCCGTTCAGCTCCACCTGACCCGTCGTGACTGGAAAGCGCCCGCTGATCAGGTGAAAGAGCGTGGACTTTCCCGCGCCGTTGGGCCCGATGATGGCGTGGCGTTCGCCTTTGCGAACGTCGAGGTTCACGCCGCGAATGATGGGCGTGACACCGAAGCTCTTGTGCAGGTCGAGCAAGCGCAGCGCGGAGTTGCTCATGCGCTTGCCCCGCGCTGTGCTTCTTGGGCCGCGGCATGATAGGCATCGGCCACCTTGGGCAGCGCGCGGCGCAACGCCCAGATTCCCACCCCCACCAGAAGTGCGATCACGGCCCAGGCGAGCGGCGATTTGGCGTCATAGCTGACCCAGAACACGCGCATCGCCGAGCCTTCCGTGGCCTTGACCAACAGGTGATGCGCGGTCTCGACGAGCGCGACGCTGCCCACCGCGAGCATCAACACCGCCGGCGCGGCCCGGGCATAGGCCGGCCCGACGCGGCCGAGCGTGCCGCCGGCGAGCAGCGGCTGGTGCATCAGCAACAGCCCGCCCAGCCCCCAGGGCGCGTACATCACGACGATGACAAACATCAGGCCGACATACAACTGCCAGGCGCCGGTGTAGTCGGACAGGGAGATCTGCAACGCCGTCATCAGCACCGCGCCGATGATCGGGCCGATGAAGAACGCGACGCCGCCGATG
>JANOLA010000275.1:0-5806 GCA_031419535.1 Burkholderiales bacterium
CGTAGGCCGCCACGTCGGCCATGTCCTCGCGGTCGCGCCAGATGCCGAAGGCTGGATCGTCCGTCGTGAACTCCTCGGCCGGCGCGGCCTGTGCCTCTTGCTCGATGCGAACCGTCACCGTGGCGCTACCGGCCTGGGTCAGCTTCGCGCGCCACTTCTCCGGCAACTCGGCCACCGGCACATGTTCGAAAACCACTTCGTTCATCAGCCTACTCTCCTTCAGCGGCCGGGATTCTGGAAACGCGATTGAGAGTATCACGACACGTGAAAATCTGGTTCTCGAAGAACTTCTTCCCGGCCTGATTGCGCGCCGGCCCAGGCTTTGCACACCCCTGGTTTGAAGCCCTTGCTCCCATTGACCAAACCTCGCTCGGCACCCTGACTGGCGAAGAAAGGGGCCGGAAGAAAGGGGGCCAGGAAGAAAGGGCCCGGCTCGCATTTCCCAGCCTGCGCGACTCGTCTACTCGGCCCATTCCTGTAAAAGATGGCCAGACTGGACAGATTTGCGAAAGGCCACTCATGGGCGCCCGTTGGCAATTGCAGGAGGCGAAGAACCGGCTGAGTGAACTGGTGCGCCAAGCGCGCGAAGACGGCCCTCAAACGATCACGGTGCATGGCACCGATGCGGTGGTGGTGGTGGACGCCGAGCACTTTCGCAAGCTGTCCGCGCGCAAGGGGTCGCTCACGGAGTTTTTCCGCCGCTCGCCGCTGGTGGGAATCGAACTCGACGTCACGCGCAGCCGAGAACCGGGCCGGCCGGTCGATCTGTGAGCCGATTGCTCGATACCTGCGTTCTGTCCGAGTTGGTCAAGACCGAGCCGAACGCGAATCTGCTGCGCTGGTTCGAGCAGCAGGACGAAGACACGCTTTACTTGAGTGTCTTGACTCTTGGCGAGCTCGAACGAAGGATCGAGAAGTTGCCGGCCTCGCGCAAGAAGAACCGCCTGGCCCAGTGGGTGCGCGAGGACTTGGCGCGCCGCTTTGAAGGCCGCGTCTTGGGCATCGACGCGCAGACCGCGCAGCGCTGGGGTGCGATGGTCGGCGAACGCAAGGGCCGGCCTTTGCCGGTGATCGACAGCTTGATCGCGGCCACGGCCCTTGTCCACAGCTTGAGTGTCGTCTCGCGCAATGTCTCCGACTTCGAACGTTGCGGCGTCGTCTGCGACGATCCCTGGGCAATGGCGCCCGGCGACTGAGAGAGCGAATCAAAAAACGAAAAAACGGGGTCAGGTCTCCCAGTTCCCATTGCCGATTTTCCTTCACCCATCCCCGCGCTCGCGTCCGATCACCACCCGGCTCACCGTTGACGTAGAGACTTTGAAGGCCAAGGCGATGGCGGTCTGGCTGTGCCCCCCTTCATGGAAGGCATCGGCGATGTTCTGATTGCGTTGTGCCTTGTTGGCCGCGCGGCGTGAGGCATAGGCTTGCACGTCGCCGCCATGCGCGGGGGCACTGAGGTGGGCTTTGCTCACCTGCGGCTTGGCGCCACCGCCCGAATCAAGCGCGGCGTCAAGGCCCGCGATCTTTTGCATGCGGGCAATGAAGGCGGCATCACCCAGGTAAATTTGCTGCCGCAGGTGATCGTCCCAGAGCGCGACGCCCTTGCCTTGCGCAACGAACTCGGCGTACTTGAGCGCGGCCCGCTCGGCGCTCTTGCCTGGCGTGAGTTGCCCGTACAAAGCTTGCGCGTCCAGCCAGACGGGCGCCGGCGCCAGGCCGGCCAGCGCGCGGTAGCTGCTCCAGGCGAAGGCGTCGGGGCGCCTGACGATGCGCGCGCGCACCGGGTTGAGGTCGACATAGCGGCACACTTCGAGCAGGTAGCTGTCGCGATCGACCAGGATCGCCTTGAAGCGGCCCTGGAACACGTGGCCGGTCAGGCCATGGCGGCGATTGAAACTCTGCGTGTACACGCCATTGATCTGGCGCATCAGGCGCGACAGGTTGGCTTGCCGCGTGTGCAGCACGAGGTGGTAGTGGTTGCCCATCAGGCAGTAGGCCCAAGCCTGCGCGTCGAAGCGTTGCAGGGCTTGGCCGAGAACGTCGAGAAACCGCGCACGGTCGGTATCGTCCTTGGCGATGGGCTCGCGCCGATCACCCCGAGCCGTGACGTGGTACACCGCACCGGGGTACTCAATTCGCAGGGGTCGCACCATGGGAGGAGGTTAATGGATCAAACGCTGAAATGCAAGATGGGAGACCTGACCCCTCCCGGCCGTCTGCCTTGGAGCCGCGCGCACAGCATCTGTGATTCCAGAGGGAATGCATGTGGCGCCGGGCTCTTGCTCGGGTTTGCCCTGAGTGGGGCGGGACCTCAGTGAGTGTTTTCATGCCGACGGCGTTGCCTTCAGCAGATAGACTTTGCCCAGGCCGGTTCACATGAGCCACCACCCCACGACAGGAGACACACGCATGAAGTTCATCCACGCCCTTTGCGCCGCGGCAGCGGCACTGGCGCTGACCGGCACGAGCGCGCTGGCGCAGACCTTCACGCTGCGCATGGGGCATGACCAGCCGGTGGGCAGCATGTACGACGAGGGACACAAGCTGTTCAAGAAGCTCGTCGAGGAGCGCAGCAACGGGCGCATCAAGGCCGAGGTGTTCCCGGCCGCACAGCTGGGTTCCGAAGTCGCGATGTTCGAAGGGCTGCGGCTCGGTTCGATCGACATGATCTGCGCGAACGCACCCAACGCGGCGGCGTTTGTTCCGGAGTTCGGTATCTTCAGCGTGGCCTATTTGTTCAAGGACATCGCGCACTTCGAGCGCGTCGTTGCCGACAAGGAATTCGCCAAACGCATCGACGAAATCATCGCTAGCAAGAACATCGGCGTGAAGCGCGTGGCCTTCTACGCCACCGGCGTGCGCAACATCTACAGCCGCAAGGGCTCGGTGGCCAGCCCCGACGACTTGAAAGGCGTGAAGATCCGCGTGCAGAACAATCCGATCGAGGTGAAAGTGTGGCGGGCATTCGGCGCGATTCCCACGCCCATGAACTTCGGCGAGGTCTACCAGGCGCTGCAGTCGGGCGTGCTCGACGCTGCGGAGAACAGCCTGGCGGTGATCGAATCGAACAAGCACCACGAAGCGGCCAAGTTCATCACGCAGTCGGAACACCAGCGCAGCCTGGCATCGCTGTACATCAACGAGAAGAAGTTCAACTCCATGCCGCCGGATCTGCAGAAGATCGTGCTCGACGCGGCCATTGAGGCGGCGATTTTCGAGCGCAAGCGCGACGGCGAACTCGTCGCCGCGGCGGCGGACTTGCTCAAAACAAAGGGCGCGGTCTTGACCTCGCCCGACAAGGCGAAATTCATCGCGCTGATCGCGCCGATCCAGGACGAATTGGCGAAGGATCTCAAAGCCACCGACCTGCTGCAGTTCGTGCGCAAGCACGCCCAGTAAGCGCCCATTGAGCGTCCCCACCGCAGCGCCGCCGTTCGTGAACCGCTTCTTCCTCAGGCTCGAGGGCCTGCTCAAGCCGATCCTCGCGGCGCTGCTGGCGTTCATCACCATCGGCGTGTTCATCCAGGTGGTGTTGCGCTACGTGTTTTCGGCGTCGTTCCTGTGGGGCGAGGAGTTGTCGCTGTTCTGCTTCATCTGGTGCGTCTACCTCGGCACGGCGGTCTGCACCTGGCGCCACACGCACTTTTCGTTCGATATCTTCGAAGGCAAGATTTTCGGCAGGGCGGCGAGCGCGCAGCGCCTGCTGGTGGACCTTTGCGTCTTGATCGTCACCGCCGTCATCGCCTACACCGGTTGGCAGTTCTCGCAAATGAGCCTGGGGCGCGCCTCGCCGGCGCTGGGCATCACGCTGATGATTCCGACCATCATCATTCCGGTCAGCGGCGCGCTGATGACGCTGGTGACGCTGATCGACGTCGCGCGCGACATCCGCGACTTGTGGACCGGCCGGACCCCGGCGCACCGCTTCGGCAGCATCGACCCGGCTTGACACGCCCGTCGCCCAACCCGCCGGCGTTCAACACCGGCCATTGCGCAACCCTTCCATGCACATCCTGACCCATCCGCTGACCCTCCTGATGGGTTCGCTCATGCTGTTTCTGCTGATGGGGGTGCCGATTTCGTTTGCCCTCGTCTTGTGTTCGCTGGCGGTGATTTGGGTCGCCGATTTGCCGCTGATGCTCGCGGTGCAGCAGATGTTCACCGGCATCAACGCCTTCACGCTGCTGGCGCTGCCGTTCTTCTTCCTCGCCGGCAACGTGATGACCGATGGCGGCATCTCGGAGCGCCTGGTGAAGCTGGCGATGGCGATGGTGGGCCACATGCGCGGCGGCCTGGCGCATGTGAACGTGGTGGTGGGCATGTTCCTGTCGGGAATTTCCGGCTCGAGCACGGCAGACGCGGCCGCCATCGGCTCGATCTTCCACCCGGCGATGACGAAGCGCGGTTACGACGAAAAGTTCTCGGTCTGCCTGACCGCCTGCACCGCGACCATGGGTGCGGTGATTCCGCCGTCGATCCTGATGGTGATCTATGGCGCGACGGCGGGCGTGTCGATCGGCGCGCTGCTGATCGGCGGCATCGTTCCCGGCGTGTTGATGGGCCTGTCGCTGATGATCCAGTCGCACATCTTTGCAGTGAAGAACAATTTCCCGCGCGAACATCCGAAGTTCCTGGGGATGGGCGCGATCTGGCAGGGCATCAAACACGCGGGGTGGCCGCTGGGCGTGCCGGTGATCATCGTGGTGGGCATGGTCGGCGGCGTGTTCACGCCCACCGAATCGGCGTCGATCGCGGCGGTGTATTCGCTGTTCATCACGCTGTTCGTGTTGAAGACGCTGCGCTTCAAGCAGTTGCCAAAGCTGTTCGCCGAAACCACGATCCAGTTTTCGCAAGTCATGTTTTGCCTGGGCGGCGCGTCGATCTTCGGCTGGTTGCTCGCGTTCTATCAGGTGCCGCAGATCGTCACCGATTTCATCGTCGCGTACACGAAGGACCCGATCGCGATCATGGTGCTGATCGTGATCGTCAACATCTTGCTCGGTACTTTCATGGACGCGCTGCCGGCGATCCTGATCTTCGTTCCCATCATCCACCCGCTCGCGGTGGCGGTGGGCATTCACCCGGTGCACCTGGGCGTGATCGTCGTGATGACGCAGTCGTTCGGCTTGTTGACGCCGCCGCTGGGCATGGTGGCGATGACGGCGTGTGCCGTGGCCGGAGTGCCGATGATCAAGATCCAGAAGCTGCTGCACATCATGATGATCCCGCTGCTGATCGTGATCATCCTGTGCGCGCTGCTGCCGTGGACGGTGCTGATCCTGCCCAGGCTGCTGGTGCCGACCTGGGTTTGATGAGGGGCTGTGTTGTCGTGCGGAGTGCGACGTGAATACGCTGGATGAAGCGAAAGCGGTGTGGCTCGAGTTGCGTCAGTACGGCTGCGATGCGCTGGCCGCTTTCGGCCCATTGCTGGCGTTGGCCGCTGCGCGCACTCCAAGCGTCGCGCCAGGGCAGGTGGCCCGGGGCTTCGAGCGAAAGCCTTCTGTGCGCACAAGCCCAGCCTGCCAGCGACTGTGCCCCAGGGCGGCGGCGGCGCCCCCGTTCTCCGGCCCACGCTCGCGGGGCACCACCGAGGCCCACCACTGCCGGCTGCGTCATCACCAACCAGGCTCGCGACGAGCCAGGACACCGCGAATGGGGCCTGCGCCCGGGGGCACCACCACCGCCCTGCTGCAACCCATGGTGGCAGGCGAAGAGCAGGCCTGCCACTCGGTGGTCGGGGCCGGTGGCGCGGGGTACGGTCGGAGGCCCCATTCGCGGTGTCCTGGCTCTTCGCACGCGTGGCGGG
>JANOLA010000276.1:0-1637 GCA_031419535.1 Burkholderiales bacterium
CGGTGCTGCTGGGCTACTTCATCATCTGGGGCGGCGTGGGCGGTGTGTTCATCGGCATCGTCACGCTCTCGGCCACCCTCGTGCTCGCGTTCTTCCTCGGCCACACCTCCGGGCCTGAATACCGCATCGGTGGGGCGCGCCTGAACGGCTACAACGGCATGAAGGGCATGGAAGGGCTGAACATGCCGTGGTTCGGCGACAAGAACCTCGAGTTCGAGGGCGTGAGCCTGTACTACCTGATCCTGTTGCTGCTGGTGCTCGTCTACCTGGCATTGCGGATGCTCGTCAATTCGCGTTTCGGCAACGTGGTCGTCGCGATCCGCGAAGACCCGCAGCGCGCCGAACTGCTGGGCTACGACACGCGCAAGTACCAGCTCGCGATTTTCGTGCTCGGCTCCACCCTGGCCGGGCTGTCGGGCGCGCTCTACACCTCGTGGGGCCAGTTCATCACGCCGGCGAGCATCGGCCTGCCTGCCGCGGCGATGCCCATCGTCTGGGTGGCGTTTTCCGGGCGCAGCGACATCACGGCCACGCTGGTCGGTTCGTTCCTCATTCAGCTGGCGTTCCAGACGATCACCGTGCACAGCCAACAGGCGGCGCTGATCCTGATGGGTGCGATGCTGCTCGCCACTGTGCTGCTCGCGCCGCAGGGCTTCGTGATCGGCGTCGTGCGTGGCGGCGCGGCGCTGCTGCGCAAGTTCGGCATCGGCGCGGGCAAGGGCACGCCGCCGTGAGCGAGTTGCTGCGCACGACTGCGCTCTCCAAGCGCTTCGGTGGTCACTTGGCCGTGTCGGACGTCGACCTGAGCGTGCAGCGCGGCGAAATCCATTGCCTGATCGGCCCGAACGGCGCGGGCAAGAGCACGCTGTTCAAGCTGATCGTCGGCACCCACGTGCCCACCTCGGGCAGCATCACGTTCGACCGCCATGACGTGACGAAACAGCGGCCCTACGAGCGCGTCAAGCACGGCATGAGCATCAAGATGCAGACGCCGAGCATTTTTCGCGAGCTGCCGGTGCGGCAGAACGTGCAGATCGCGTTGCAGCACCATGTGGAGCCGGCGCGGCTGCCCGAGGAGCAGGACCGTTTGCTGGAACTGCTGGACCTGAGCACTGAGGCCACCAAACCGGCCGGCGAACTCTCGCACGGCCAGCAGCAGTGGCTGGAGATCGGCATGGCGCTGGCGCTGAAACCCACGCTGCTGCTGATGGACGAGCCCACCGCAGGCATGTCGCCCGACGAAACCTTTCGCACCGGCGAGCTGGTGCAGCGCCTGAACGCGCAGGGCATGACGATCATCGTCGTCGAGCACGACATGACCTTCATCCGCCAGATCGCCAAGCAGGTGACGGTACTGCACTACGGCACGGTGTTCGCGCGCGGGCCGATCGATGAGATCGTGAAGCACCCGCGCGTCGCCGAGATCTACCTGGGGAAAGCCCATGTCTGAGGCGGTTCTCGCTGTGCTTGATGTACGCGACCTGGCCGCGGGCTACGGCGCCACGCCCATCCTGCAAGGCGTGGACCTGCGCATCGCCAAGGGCGAGATCGTCGGCCTGATCGGCCGCAACGGCGTCGGCAAGACGACGACGATGCGCTGCCTCATCGGGGAGCTCCGCGCCACGCGGGGCTCCATC
>JANOLA010000277.1:0-2816 GCA_031419535.1 Burkholderiales bacterium
TTGCGGATGTAGGTCAGCTCGTAGATGTCTTCGATGCCGCGCGAGGCCTTGAACACGAGCGCTTCGAAGCCCGGCGAAATCGTCGTGGCGAGCTCGACGCTCAAAGCCCGGGCCCGCGCGATCACTTCCTGCGGATCGGAAATCTCGGCGGGCGTGATCTTGTTCACCACGTCGGCGGCCGCGTAGCCGAGCATGCGTTCGGCGCCGACGTTGAAGATTTGAATGACGCCCTTCGCATCGGTGGCGATGCTGGAGAAGTTGGCGCTGTTGAAAATCGCGTTTTGCAGGGCCCCGGCCTTGAGCAACTCCGCCTCACGTGCTTGCGCGCCGTGTTGTCGGTGCCGATCAGCAGGTAGCCGATGATGGCGTTGTGAATGTCGCGCAGCGCCGTGACCGACACGACCGCGGGGAAGCGGCTGCCGTCCTTGCGGATGTAGGTCAACTCGTAGATGTCTTCGATGCCGCGCGAGGCCTTGAACACCAAGGCGTCGAAGCCAGGCGCGATCGGCGTGCCAAGCTCGACGCTCAGCGCCTGCGCGCGCACGATGATTTCCTGCGGATCGGAGATGTCGGCCGGAGTGATCTTGTTCAGCACGTCGGCGGCGGCGTAGCCCAGCATGCGCTCGGCGCCGACGTTGAAGATCTGAATCACCCCTTTCGCATCCGTGGCGATGCTCGAGAAGTTGGCGCTGTTGAAAATCGCCTTCTGCAAGGCCCCCGCCTTGAGCAGCGTTTCCTTGCGTCGCCCTGTGGTGTGCCCAGGCTTCGTTTCAACGGCGCTGGGTCCGTTTCCGCTTTCGACCATGGTGCATTTCCTCGAGAGCCCTGCAAGCCTGCGTGGCGGGAGCCTCGCTTGTCTCAGGGGCAGCACAGCGCGCGACCGTTTGCGACGCGCCGCGGCTGAATCTCAGCCGCATGGCCGCAATCGCGCATGGTAGCGATCTTTCAAACGCTGTCGGTGCGGCGTTGCATTGGCCGCGGATTGCCGCGGCAACCCGGTTGCGGTTGGCCAAGGGGCTGAGCGAAAAATTGCGCCGCGTTATGTGTGGCTCCTAGCAGAACTTCGCAATCGAAAGTCCTACAACCGCTTCTCTGACGAACGATCTTATTCGCCACGCAACCGGAGCCTGCCATGAACTCATCGTCCCACTCCTCGAACCCTCTCGCTGAATTCGAGCTGCGCTTCCAGTCGTTGTTCGACCAAGGCCGCGGCTACACGTTCCACTGCGATGCGGCCGGCCGGGTCGACCTCGATGCACTCAGCGAACGCGAGCGCATCAACTACTTCTCCGCACGGACTTTGGTCGGTCGCGACTTCGCCCTGCCGGTCATGACGCGATCGACACTGCATTGACACGCGGCCGCGTGAACACCGTGCGCCGCGGCGTCGCGAGTGAAGTGTCGGCACCGCGTTCGGCCAGGACATGGGCCCGATCTAGATCAGAGAAGAGTTCTGTGCGCCCTGTGTGAGGCAGCTAGCAGAACTTCACGATCGAGACGCGTAAAACCGCCGATCACGTTTCACACTTTCATTGGAGATTCACCATGAACACTGGTATCACTCTCGGCGTCGCCGTTGTTTCATTCGCGCTGCTCAGCGCCTCGGGCTGCGCCGTCACACGCGGCCAGGAATCGGTGGGCGCCTATGTTGACGACACCGCGATCACCGCCACGGTGAAGAGTCGCTACGTGTTGGTCAAGAACCAAATTGCGGTGAGCCCGTGAGCAAGGTCGCGCGCCTACGCGCTGATGCGTGGGATCGCTATTGCCCATCGGACGAAGTTTGCAAACAGGCGCTCGCCGATGGCGCGCAGCCGTGCGGCATGTTGACCTGTTTTCGCCGCATGTGTTTTCCACTGGCGCCACCGGCGCGGCGCTCCAACGTTAACGGTGCCGAAGAACTTCACCCGTGAGGAGAAACGTCCCATGTCGACTACCCGTAGGCTGTGGTTAGGCCTCTGCACCTTGCTCGTCGTCGGCTTTGGCGTGCTGCTCTGGATGGGCGCCGAGATCCATCGCCAGGCACCGCCGATGCCTCAAGCCGTCGTCACCGAGCGCGGCGACATCGTCTACACGCGCGCCGACATCGAGGTTGGCCGTCAAGTGTGGCAAAGCATCGGCGGCCAGCAGCTCGGCTCGATCTGGGGCCACGGTGCGCTGGTGGCGCCGGACTGGTCGGCCGACTGGCTGCACCGCGAAACCATGGCGTGGTTCGATCTGCGCGCGCGTGCGACAGACGGCGTGGCCTATGCCGAGCTCGGACCCGGCGAGCAGGCGCGTGTGCAGGCCGAGTTGCGCCCGCTGATTCGGCGCAATACGTTTGACGCCGGCAGCGATCGAATCGTCATTCCCACCGAGCGCGCGCAGGCGATCGCGCAGGTCGCTGCGCACTATTCGAGCCTGTTCTCCAACGACCCGGCCACCCACGCACTGCGCGAAGGCTATGCGATGCGCGAAGACACCGTGCCCGATGCACAGCACCGCCGCGCGCTCGGTGCATTCTTCTTCTGGACCAGTTGGGCGGCCGTGACCGAGCGGCCGGGCGAGCCGATGAGCTACACGCAGAACTGGCCCTACGAGCCGCTGGTCGGCAACACGCCGACCGCGGCGACATTCATCTGGACCGTGTTCAGCGTGCTGTTCATGATCGCCGGCATCGCCCTGCTGGCCTGGCACCCTGTTCCTGGTGCAGATCCTGCTGGGCGCCACCACGGCGCATTACCAGGTCGAAGGCCAGAACGCCTACGGCATTGCGCTGTCGGAGGTGCTGCCTTACGCGCTGACGCGCAGCTGGCACACGCAGCTGGCGGTGCTGT
>JANOLA010000278.1:0-1610 GCA_031419535.1 Burkholderiales bacterium
ATCTGCGTGCTGTAGCCGACGAACTCCGCGCGCTCGGGGTTCTCTCGAACCGCGGTGCACATGCGGCCCATAGGCGTGCGCGTGAAGGCGTACATCGCCGCCATGCACAGCAGGCACCACGCCGCGATCAGGTAGTAGACCTGAATCTGCGGGCCGAAACTGATGCCGAACAGGCGCAACGTCGAGGTGCGGCTCGTCGAGATGCCGCCTTCGCCGCCGAAAAATCCGCGCAGGATCAGCGAACACGCGGCAACCAACTCGCCCACGCCGAGTGAAATCATCGCGAACGCGGTGCCGGAGCGCTTTGTCGACACCCAGCCGAAGAGGATGGCGAAGCTCAATCCGGCCAGCCCCCCGACCAAGGGCAACAGCGGCAGCGGAATCGGCCATTTGCCCGCGCCGATGAAGTTCAGCGCGTGCGCCGTCATGAAGCCGCCCAGCCCGTAGTACACGGCGTGGCCGAACGAGAGCATGCCGGTCTGGCCGAGCAGCATGTTGAACGACAGCGCGAAGACGATCGCAAAACCCATCAGGCTCATCATCGTGATCGACGCGCCGCTGCTGAAGATGTGCGGCAACGCAACGACCACCGCCGCTGTGACAGCCCACAGCCACAAGTCCTTGCGCGCGACGAGGCTGGCGTTCATGGGTGCACCCTCGCGCTGCGCGCGGTCCCTCCGAGAGGGACGTCGCCATCCTTGGGGCGGCCCGGCGGATGGCTCATGTGTCCCGATCCCCCATCAAACCTTTCGGGCGGAAGATCAGGATCAACACCAGCAGCAGATAGGGAATGATCGGCGCCACCTGCGCCACCGTGGCCATCCACAGGTCGCCGCCGATCGATGCGCGCGTGACGGTCACGCCGAAGCGCGCCAGCACGTCGGCGAGCGATACGTTGAGCGCCACCGCGAAGGTCTGGATCAAGCCGATCAACAGCGACGCGACGAACGCGCCCTGCAGCGAACCCAGGCCGCCAACGACAACGACGACAAACAGAATCGGCCCGAGCGACGCCGCCATCGCCGGCTGCGTCACGAGCGCCGGCCCGGCAATCACGCCGGCCAGCGCCGCCAGGCCGCAGCCCACGCCGAACACGAGCATGAACACGAGCGGCACGTTGTGACCCAGCGACCCCACCATGTTCGGGTGCGTCAGCGCTGCGCGAATGATGAGGCCGACGCGGGTGCGCGTCAGCAGCAACAGCAAGCCGATGAACACTGCCACCGAGATCAGCAGCATGAACATCCGAAACGCCGGATAGGTGGTTGCGAACAGCGTGAACGCCGAGAAGTTGAGCAACTCCGGGACCCGGTAGTCCACCGGAATCTTGCCCCAGAACATCTGCACGCCTTCTTCGATGATGAAGGCCAGGCCGAAGGTGAACAGCAGCTCCGCCACGTGGCCGTGCTTGTGCACGGTGCGCAGGCCATAGCGCTCCACCAGCGCCCCCAGCACGCCCACCAGCAGCGGCGCAAGCACGAGGCCCGGCCAGTAGCCGACATAGCGGCTGATCTGGTAGCCGAAGTACGCGCCCAGCATGTAGAAGCTGGCGTGCGCGAAGTTGAGCACGCCCATCATGCTGAAGATCAGCGTCAGCCCGCTGGCCAGCA
>JANOLA010000279.1:0-5588 GCA_031419535.1 Burkholderiales bacterium
ATCATCGGCGGCGACATCGGCGGGGGCTTCGGCAACAAGGTGCCGGTGTACCCGGGCTATGTGTGCGCGATCGTCGCGTCCATTGTCACGGGCGTGCCGATCAAGTGGATCGAGTCGCGCATCGAGAATATTTCGACGACCGGTTTTGCGCGCGACTACCACGGCATCGGCGAACTCGCCGCCGACAAAGACGGCCGCATCAAGGCGCTGCGCTTCACGGCGTTGGCGGATCATGGAGCGTTCAACTCGCACGTGTCGGCGAACAAGCTGCCGGCTGGGCTGTTCAGCATCTGCACGGGCTCGTACGACATTCCGAAAGCGTACTGCCGTGTCGACGCGGTCTATACGAACAAGGCGCCGGGGGGAGTGGCGTACCGCTGTTCGCTGCGTGTGACGGAAGCGGTGTACCTGATCGAACGCATGATCGACATCCTGGCGCAAAAGCTGAACATCGACAAGGCGGAGATTCGCAGGCGCAATTTCGTCAAGGCCGACAAGTTTCCGTACACCACGTCGCTCGGCTGGACGCTCGACAGCGGCAACTACCAGGTTGCGCTGGAAAAAGTATTGAAGGCAGTGGACTACGACGGCCTGCGCAAAGAGCAAGCCGCCAAGCGCGCCGACCCGAAGAGTCCGACGCTGATGGGAATCGGCGTGTGCACCTTCACCGAAATCGTCGGCGCCGGCCCGACCAAGGTGTGCGACATCCTCGGCATCGGCCTGTTCGACAGTTGCGACATCCGCGTCAACCCGACCGGCAGCGCGATCGCGCGGCTGGGAACGATGAGCCAGGGCCAGGGCCACGCGACGACGTACGCGCAGATCATCGCCACCGAGTTGGGCCTGTCGTCGGAAGAAATCCAGATCGAAGAAGGCGACACCGACAAGGCGCCCTACGGCGCAGGCACCTGGGGCTCGCGCTCCACGCCGGTGGCCGGCGCGGCCGCCGCGATGGCAGCGCGCAAGATCCGCGCGAAGGCAATCAAGATCGCGGCGCACTTGTTAGAGGTGGGCGAGGGCGACCTGGAATGGGAAGTGGATCGCTACAAGGTGAAAGGCAATCCGTCGCAGAGCAAGACGATGAAAGAGATCGCGTTTGCCTCGTACGCTGCCGGCAACCTGCCTGCCGGCATGGAGCCGGGGCTGGAAGCCGTCGAGTACTACGACCCGCCGAACCTGACCTACCCGTTCGGTGCCTATGTGGCGGTGGTCGACATCGACCGCTTCACCGGCGAGACCAAGGTGCGGCGCTTCTATGCGCTGGACGACTGCGGCACGCGAATCAACCCGATGATCATCGAGGGCCAGATCCACGGCGGACTCACGGAAGCGTTTGCCGTCGCGTTCGGCCAGATTGTTCCTTTCGACGAGAACGGCAACCATCTGGGCAACAGCCTGATGGATTACTTCCTGCCGACTTTTGCCGAGACGCCGCATTGGGAAACGGATCACACCGTGACGCCGTCGCCGCACCACCCGATCGGCGCGAAGGGTGTGGCCGAGTCGCCGCACGTCGGCGGCATTCCGTGTTTCAGCAACGCCGTCGTCGACGCCTTCGCGCACCTGGGCGTGACCCACATGGACATGCCGCACACGGCGTTCAATGTGTGGAAGCAGTGCAAGGTGCTGGGGATCAACGCCCGATAATCCGCCCCTCGTTCGCAACAGGGGCGCGATTGGCGCGTGGTCATGAAGGTCCAGATCGACAAGAACTATCCGATGCCCTGCGCGGCCGATATCGCGTGGGCGTTTCTGCAAGACCTCCAAGCCGTGGCCGGCTGCATGCCGGGGGCGAAGATCACGGAACGCCTGGACGACGGCCGCTACAAGGGCACCGTGACGGTGCGCCTCGGCCCGGCGACGATGGCGTTTCGCGGCGAAGTCGAGATGCACGATGTCGATGCAGGCGCACGCTCGCTGCGTCTGGTGGGCAAGGGAACCGACAGCACCGGCAGCTCGGGCGCGACGCTGAACTTGACGGCGCGTGTCGAAGCCGGCGAAGCGTCGCAATGCAACCTGGTCGGCGCCGCCGAAGTCTCGATGAGCGGTAAGGCGGTGGCGTTCGGTGGGCGCATGATGAATGCGGTGGCGGAGCAACTGTTGAAGCAGTTCGCCGACAACTTTGCGAATCGCGTGAGAGAGCTTCAGGCGCAGCGTGGTGCCGGCCCTGACGTCGGCCCTGGAACTGGCGGTGCATCGCCCGGCGGCGCCGCAGCCGCCAGCGCTCCCGCAGCGCCGGTGGCGCAGGCGCTGAACGGCCTGGCGCTGATGTGGGCCGTCTTCAAGGACTGGCTGCACGGCCTGTTCGGCAAGAAACCCGCGTGAAGTGAATTGAACGCCGCCGGCGAACGCTTGGACGAGGTGCTCGCCCTGCAGCGCCAACTGCAAGGCGCGGGCTACATCGCCGAGCCGGCGCTCGCCGCGGCGCTGCTGTTGATGCTCGACCTGGGCCGCCCGTTGCTGCTGGAAGGCGACGCCGGTGTGGGCAAGACCGAAATCGCGAAAGCACTCGCGACGGTGCGCGCCACGCGGCTGATCCGCTTGCAGTGCTACGAAGGCCTGGACGTACACGCCGCGATGTACGAGTGGAATTACCAGCGGCAGTTGCTCGCGATCAAGTTGCTCGAACACGACGACCGGCCGGCGGCGCTGAAAGAGCAGGACATTTTTTCCGAGCGCTATCTGCTGAAGCGCCCGCTGCTCGAGGCGATCGGCTGCGACGTCTCACCGGTGCTGCTGATCGACGAAGTGGACCGCGCCGACGAAGCCTTCGAAGCGTATCTGCTCGAGCTGCTGTCCGACTACCAGATGTCGATTCCCGAACTCGGCACGGTGCGCGCGGTGAGCCGGCCGCTCGTCGTGATCACGTCGAACGGCACGCGCGAACTCTCCGACGCGCTGCGCCGTCGCTGCCTGTACCAGTACATCGACTACCCGGCGTTCGACAAGGAACTCGCGATCGTCAACATCAAGGTGCCGCGGGCCGCGGGCGAATTGGCGAATCAGATCGTCGAATTCGTGCAGCGCGTGCGGCGCATGGAGTTGCAGAAGAAGCCCGGTGTGGCCGAGACGCTCGACTGGGCCGCTGCACTGTTGCGTTTGGGAATCACGACGATCGACGACGACGGCGCTGAAGCCATCATGGGCAGCTTGAGCGCGCTCATCAAGACACGTGGCGACCGCACCGCGTTCACGCGCGACGTGGTGGCACGCATCGCCGCCGCATGTTGAGCGCGCCGAGCGCACTGAGCGCCGCCCAGCCACCGAGCGTGAGCCCGGCGCCGCCGGCCAGGCCGGGCCCGCTGCTGCACGCGCGGCTGACGGGCTTTGCCGGCTTCTTGCGCGCCAACGGGTTTGCGCTCGGCGGCGCCGATTCGATCCGCGTGCTGGATGCCGCGCAGCGCTGCGGCGTGTTCGAGCGTCATGTGTTGCAGTGGAGCCTGAAGGCCTTGCTGTGCAGTCGGGGCGATGAATGGCGGCGCTTCGACGCGCTGTTCGACAGCTACTTTCTGCCGCCGAACAAGCAGTCCTTTGTCACGAGCGATGGGGTGGCGGCCTCGGCGCGCGCCTCAAGCGGCGCGGCGGCAGCAGCTAGCGCCGACGCGCCGGCCGACGGCGCAGGCAGCGGTGCCGCGCACGATGCCGACAGCGGCGCCAGGCGGCACGGCGCGAGCCGCGAAGAGTCGCTTGCCGCGACGGACTTTCGCGACTTGAACAAGGCCGAAGACGCGCGCGACATCGAAGCCCTGATGCGCCGCTTCGCGCGGCGCCTGAAGCACCTGCAACTGCGCCGCGAAGCCGCGTTTCACCATGGGCGGCGCATCGACTTGCAAGGCACTATCCGGCGTAGCGTGGCCAGCGGCGGCACGCCGCTGCGCCTGGCCTGGAAGCGGCGGCGCCGGGTGCGGCCCAGGCTGATCCTGCTGCTGGACGTGAGCCGCTCGATGAGCCTGTACAGCTTTTTCTACCTGCGCCTGGCGCGGGCCCTCTGCGCCGAGTTGGCCGACGTGCACTGCTTCATCTTCCACACGCGCCTGACCGGTGTGATGGAGGCGCTGCGCGATCCGGACCCGTGGCGATCGCAAGAGCGCCTGCACCTGCTCGCCGCGGGCTGGGGCGGCGGCACGCGAATCGGCGAGTGTCTGGCCGACTTCAACCGCGACGGCGCCCGGCTGGTGCATTCGCGCAGCGCCGTCATCGTCGTCAGCGACGGCTACGATAGCGGTGAGCCGAAGCTGCTCTCGCAAGCGCTGGTGCAGTTGCGGCAGCGCGCGCGACGCCTGATCTGGATCAACCCCTTGCTGAACCAAACCGGCTTCACCCCTGCGGCACAAGGCATGCAAGCCGCGCTGCCGCACCTCGACCTGCTGGCCGCCGGCGCCAACCTCGCCGAGCTCGAGCGCTGGCTGCCCGAGCTCATTGAAAGCCTGCGATGAGCCCGAACGATCTGCTGGAGAAGGCGCGCGAATTGAAGGACGCTGGCGAGGCCTATGCGCTCATCACGGTGGTGCGCGCGATCGCGCCGACCTCGGCCTATGTGGGCGCGCAGGCGATCGTGCGCGCCGATGGAACCTTGAATGGCTGGATCGGCGGCGGCTGCGCCAAGGGTGTCGTGATCGGCGCCGCGCAAGGCGCGATCGCTAGCGGCAAGCCGCGGCTCGTGCGCATCAGCAACGACACGCTGCTGCCCGAAGAAGACGTCGAGCAGTACACGATGGCGTGCGCGAGCAACGGCACGATTGAACTCTTCATCCAACCGCATGGCGCGCGCGGTGAGCTGTGCGTGCTCGGCGACACGCCGGCGGCGGACGAGGCGCGCTTTCTCGCGCAGCGCCTGCGCATCGGATTGACCAACGCGCCCGGCGACGCGGCGGTCGTGCTCGTCGCCACGCAAGGCCAGGGCGACGAAGACGCGTTGGACAACGCGCTGCGCAGCGCCGCGCCGCAGGTGCTGATGATCGCCAGCCGGCGCAAGGCCGACAAGCTGCGCGAAGCGATGCGCCGTCGCGGCCTGAGCGACGTTCAGCTCGCCAAACTGCAGGCGCCGGCGGGGCCCGATGCCGGTGCGAAGACGCCCGCCGAGATCGCCTTGCTCGCGATTGCCGGTGTGCTCGGCTGGCTGCGCGGCCGCGCGACGGGTTCAGAGGCTGAAAGTTTTTCGCGGCAGCCGAATTTGCCCCCTCTCCCGCGTGCGGGAGAGAGTAGGGGGCGAGGCGGGGGTTTCGAGCCGCATGCGGCGAGCCCGCCGAGCGATTCCGGCTTGCAAGCCGGAATGCGCACGGCAAGTGAGGGTCGGCGCACGGGGCACGGCGGCCAGCCGCCAGCCCTCACCCCAGCCCTCTCCCGGAGGGAGAGGGAGCAAGAACGAAAAACGCTCAACCTCTCAGACACGAAGGATCCACTCACGCCGCTGCCATTGCCGCTGCCGTCGATTTCGCCGCTCCCCGGCCAGTTCATCAACCCGGTGTGCGGCATGGCGGTGCAGATGGCCAGCGCGACGCATGTCGAAACCTTTGAGGGGCAGGCGTATTACTTCTGCTGCGACGGCTGTTGGGTCACGTTTCGTCAGGACCCGGCGAAGTACGCGG
>JANOLA010000280.1:0-7596 GCA_031419535.1 Burkholderiales bacterium
ACTGCGCGCGCAAACGCGGCTGGAGATCCAGAAGCTGCACGCCGAACTCGGCGTGACCTCGCTGTTCGTCACGCACGACCAGGTGGAAGCGATGACGCTGGCGCAGCGCATGATCGTGATGAACGCCGGGCGCATGGAGCAAGTCGGCACGCCCGAGCAGGTGTATTTGAGGCCGGCGACGACCTTCGTCGCGGGCTTCATCGGCTCGCCGCCGATGAACCTGATCTCGGGCCGCGCCGAGGGCTCGCGGTTCCACACCGGTGGCCAGCTGCTCGCGCTGCCGCGGCCGGCGCCGCGTTCGGGCGAGCTGCTGCTGGGCCTGCGGCCGGAACATTGCGAGCTGCTCGACGGCGCGGCGTCGAGCTCCGGCGTGGGTTGGCAATTGCGCATCGACGTGGTCGAGATGCTCGGCGCCGAGCGCTTGGTGTACGGCAAGCTGGGCGACGCACTCTTCACCGCGCGCATCGAAGGAACCCGCGTCCCGCCGGCGGTGGGCAGCACGGCGTCGCTGCACGCGTCGCCCGACCACCTGCATTGGTTCGATCCGGCGACGCAACAGCGCCTGAACACATGATCGACTGGCCCTACCCACTGTGGATTGCGCACCGCGGCGCCGGCAAGCTGGCGCCGGAAAACACGCTCGCGGCGTTTCGGGTCGGCGCGTCGCACGGCTACCGCGCTTTCGAGTGCGACGTGAAGTTGAGCAGCGACGGCGTGGCGTTTGCGCTGCACGACGACACGCTGGATCGCACCACACCGGCGAGCGGCAGCGCCGGGCAACGCGCCTGGGCCGAGCTGGCGCGGCTCGACGCCGGTGCCTGGCACAGCCGCGGCTTCGCCGGCGAGCCGCTGCCGAGCTTCGAGGCGATCGCGCGCTATTGCCTGGCGAACGGCTTCGCGCTCAACATCGAAATCAAGCCGACACCAGGCCTTGAAGAGACCACCGGCCGCGTGGTTGCCGCGGAAGCGGCGCGGCTATGGGCCGGGCACGCCGTGCCGCCGCTGCTGAGTTCATTTCGGCCGGAAGCGCTGCAAGGCGCTCAGGTCGGCGCGGCGGCACTGCCCCGTGCGCTGTTGCTTGACACGCTGTGGTCCGGCTGGTTCGACGCGGCACGGACCTTGGGCTGCGTGGCCGTCGTCACCAACCACCGCCTGATGGATGCGGCGCTGATCGCGCAACTGCACGCCGCGAATCTGCGCGCGCTCGTCTATACCGTGAACGAGCCCGCCGACGCGCAGCGCCTGCTCGCGCTGCACATCGACGGCATCATCACCGACGCGGTGGATCGCTTCGCGCCGGCAGGTGGCTCGGGTGGTTTGGGGTAGCAACCAAGGCCACCTGTCATCCCGGCGAAAGCCGGGATCCACTCTTGCCAAAGGCTCGACTTCACACAGTGGATCCCGGCTTTCGCCGGGATGACACCGGGTTCAAGTCGGGTCCATCGCCGCCGCCGGCCGCACCATCGCCTCGGCGCCGATCCAATCCTGCTCCGGCTCGGGCTCGGGCAGCTTGCGCAGCTCGCGAACGATCGGGATGCGCCACGCAACGGCGGCGAGCACCAGCGCCATGCCCCCAGCGAACGCGAGCGCGGCGCGCAGGCCGATGTGCTCGCCTAGCCAACCGCCGAGCAGCGCGCCCGGGCCGGCGGGGATCAGGATCAGCCAGCGCATCGTGCTCGTCATGCGCCCGAGCAGCGGCGCGGGCGTGACCGCCTGGCGCAGCGCGAGGAAGTTGATGAACACGAGCACCGCGCCGAAACCGAACAGCACCAGCATCGTCGCGAACATCCAGGTGCCCCACAGGCTCGCCGGCGCGAACGACAACAGCAGCCAGCCGGCGCCGCACACCGCGAAGCCCGCCACCAGGCAAGGCCCGGGGCCGATGCGCTGGCTGATGCGGTTGCCGTAAATGCTGGCCATCACCGTGCCCAGGCCCAGGCCCATGTAGCTCAAGCCGACCTGCTGCTCGTTCAAGCCGAGCGTGCGCGTCGCGAACAGAATCTGCACCACGATCGCGGCGTGATGGCACATCTGCCACACGCCCACCGCCCCGGCAAGCGTGACCAGCAAACGGTTTCCGGCGACGAAGCGAACGCCTGCTTTCAGGTCGCGCCAGAAGTAGTGGCGCTGCGGCCCGCGCGGGTTCTCGTCGATGCGGATGCCGCGCAGGATCGCCGCGGAGACGAGCAGCGCCACCGCGTCAACGAGCAGCGCGAGCGGCGCGCCCACCAGCTTGATCAGCGCGCCGGCCACGCCCGGGCCCGCCACTTCGGCGCCCGAGCCGGCCAGCGCATTCTTCGCGTGCGCCTCCACCAGCCGCTCGCGTGCCACGACTTGTGTGAGCACGATTTGCGCGGCGCTGCCGGCCACGGTGTAGACCGTGCCGATCACGAAGCCGGCCACGTACAGCCAAGGCATCGACAGCCAGCCCAGCCACCACGCCAGCGGAACGCTTGCGACGATCAGCGCGAGCACGCTTTCGCCCACCACATAGACAGGCAGCTTGCGCACCCGATCGAGCCACACGCCGGCGGGCAGCGAGAACAGCACGAACGGCAGGATTTCCATCGCCATCAGCAGGCCCATCTGCGTGGGGCTGGCGTGCAGCAGCACGGCCGCCGTGAGCGGCAGCGCGAGCATCGTCACCTGGCCGCCGAGCGAGCTGATCAGGATCGACGTCCACAGGCGCCGGTACGCCGCGTCGCGCAGCAAATCACCGGGGGCCAGCGCAAAGCGGTTGCGCAATGCGCCGCGCCACATTCTCAAACCGTTTCTCATGACATTGCTTCTTCTCGTGCGGGCGTCTTGTGGACACCCTGGTGGGTCGTTGGACCCGATGCAGCGGAGAAAGGACTTCTGGGTAGATCCGGCTTTGCCGGGCTGCCCAATCCCCCTCGGGGGGCGGCGGCGTTTTCGCCGCCTGGGGGTACTTCCAACCGTTTCTCCGCTGAGACTCTCAGCGGAGCTTCGGTGGGAAGCGGAGGCTGAGAGGGCTAGATGCGCGCCGGAATCCGGGACAGCGGATTCAGGGTCGCCGGGGAGGACCACATGACCGTGGTGCGGGCGAGAGCGACACGCCAACACACCAAAGCAGCGGTCCCGCCGACGAGCGGCGCGAGCTGTTTGTGGGGGGCGTGTAGCTTCATGGGTTCAGTTCCTCACGTGCGAGCCGCGATGATAGCGGTGAGGTGCGTACGATGGCAAGCAAAATGGCGGGTAAATCTTGGCCGATCTCTTGTTCAATCACCCGTGCAACACCCTGACCCCTGCCCGACGATGAGCCTCAAATCCGAAGCCGCGATGCCGAACCCCACCGCAGCGGCGCCGGCACGCGCCGCGTGGCTCGGCGTGGCCGCGCTGCTGCTATTCATCGGCCTGCTGCTTGCCGGCCCGCTGAAGCAATGGGACAACTACCACGGCTTCGCCGACACGCGCGGGTGGCTGGGCGTGCCCAACGCGGCCGACGTGCTGAGCAATCTGCCGTTCCTGATCGTCGCCTTGTTCGGCCTGTGGCGCCTGCGGCAGGGCGCGCTCGACTGGCCGTCGCGCAAGGCGTGGCAGTTGTTCTGCATCGCCCTGCTTTGTACAAGCGCCGGCTCGGCGTTCTACCACTGGGCGCCGAACAACGCCGCACTCGTCTTCGACCGGATCCCGATCGCTTGGGCCTGCGTGGCGCTGACGGGCGCGCTGCTCGCCGAGCATGTGCATGCGCGCTGGGCCACGCCTTCGATGCTGGCCTTCGGCGTGGCGGTCGCCACCGGCGCCGTGGCCTACTGGTGGTTCACCGAGCAGCGCGGCCTGGGCGATCTGCGGCCCTACCTGTTTCTGCAAATCCTGCCGATGCTGCTGGTGCCGCTGGCGCTGCTGCTGAAGTTGCCCACTTTGCACACCGCGTGCACGCCCCCCAGCGCCTGGTGGGCGGTGCTGGGCCTGTACGCCATGGCCAAAGGCACGGAGCTCGCCGACCACGCGATCCTCGGCGCGACAGGCTCGGTCAGCGGCCACACGCTCAAGCACCTGCTGGCGGCGGCCGCGGCGGCGTGGATCGTGCGTGCGGTGACGCAGCGGGAAGAAGAGCGCAACTGACTGACTCCCTCGCCCCTTCGGGGAGAGGGCTGGGGTGAGGGGACTCAACTCCGATAGTCCGCGTTGATCTTCACGTACTCGGTGCTCAGATCGCAAGTCCACACCGTCGCATGCGCATTGCCGCGGTGCAGGTCGATTCGCACCGTGATCTCGCTTTGCTTCATCACGCGCTGACCCTGCGCCTCCTGAGACGCCGGATGCCGCCCGCCCTTCACGACGACGTGAACGTCGTCCAGAAACAGGTCGATCAGGTTCTGATCCAGGTCCTTGATCCCCGCATAACCCACCGCGGCGAGGATGCGCCCCAGGTTCGGGTCGCTCGCAAAAAACGCCGTCTTCACGAGCGGTGAGTGCGCGATCGCGTACGCCGCGAGCCGGCATTCGTCCTTGGTCCTGCCGCCGTCGATGCGCACCGTGATGAATTTCGTGGCGCCTTCGCCGTCGCGCACGATCGCTTGCGCGAGCTGCTGCGAAACCTCGATCACGACGTTGCGCAGCAGCGCGCCGTCGGCCGATTCGAGCTGCGTGATCGGCGCATGGCCGGCCTGGTGTGTGGCGATCAACATGAACGAATCGTTGGTCGACATGTCGCCGTCGATGCTGATGCGGTTGAACGATCGGTCCGCCGCCTCGCGCAACAACTCGGGCAACAGGTGCGGCGCAATCGCCGCGTCGGTGGCGACGAAGCCGAGCATCGTCGCCATGTCGGGGCGGATCATCCCCGCGCCCTTGGAGATGCCGGTGATCGTCACGGTCTTGCCCCCGATCGAGACGCGCCGCGACACCGCCTTCGCTACGGTGTCGGTCGTCATGATCGCCATCGCCGCATGGCCCCAGTTCGCTTCGTTCAGGTCGGCGAGTGCCTCGGGCAGGCCGGCCTCGATGCGTTCGATCGGCAGGGGCTCCATGATGACGCCGGTGGAAAACGGCAGCACCTGTTCGGGCTTGACGCCGAGCTTCAACGCGAGCGCGCGGCAACTGCGCAGCGCACGCTCCATGCCCTCTTCCCCGGTGCCGGCATTCGCATTGCCGGTGTTGATGAGCAAGGCGCGAATGCCTTGCGCATCACCTTGCACGCCCGCGAGGTGCTTGCGGCACAGTTGCACCGGCGCCGCGCAGAACCTGTTGCTCGTGAACACGCCCGCGACCGAGGCCCCCGGGCTCAGCTCGATCACCGTCAGGTCACGGCGATTCGCCTTGCGAATGCCGGCCATCGCGATGCCGAGCTTCACGCCGGGCACGGGGAACAGCGTGGCGGGGTCGGGCGGCAGAAGATTGACGGGCATGGTGCGGCGCCGGTGGGCGAGTGACGAAGCGAGCCGGACATTATGCGTACCGCGCAAGCCACAACCGCTACGATCGGCCCCAAGGACCCCCGCATGCTCGCCCCTGTCATTCGCCGACTCTTGATCGACCTGGAAACCCCGCTGTCGCGCCACTGGTGCAACGGCGATGCGTTCCTCACCGCGTTCTTCAACGCGTTGTCGATGAGTTTTCCGGTGGGCGAGCAGTTCTTCATCGACGCGGTGCGCGATGGCTTCAATCTCTTGCCCGCCGGGAGCCAAGAAAAATATCGCGCCGAAGTGCAGGGCTTCGTCGGCCAGGAGGCGACGCACCGGCGCATTCACGGCTTGTTCAACACCCTGCTCGAACGCCAGGGCCTGGTCAATCAATGGGGCCCCTTGGCGGCGCAGCGGCTGAAGACGTTCGACGGTGTGGACGCACGCCACCCGCTCGCCGCCACCGCGGCGAACGAACACTTCACCGCGATCCTCGCGCACTGGTTCTTGCAGAACCAAGACCTGTTCGGCGCGAGCGAACCGCGCATCAAGACGATGTGGCTGTGGCACGCCTGCGAAGAGCTGGAGCACAGGGCCGTCGCATTCGACATCCTCGTCGCGCTCGGCGGTTCGCACGAGTGGCGCGTGCGCTGGATGCGCCGCGTGACGACACTCTTCTGGGCCGACGTGTTCCGCCAGACCGCGCGCAACCTGCGCCGCGACGGCACGCTCTGGCAATGGCGCACCTGGAAAAGCGCCGCGGTGCACCTGCTCGGCGCGCGCGGCGTGCTGCGCCAGACCTACGGCCCGTGGCACGCGTACTTCCGCAGGGACTTTCACCCGAACCAGATGGCGAGCACGCTGCACGAGCAGTGGCTCAGCGAGAACGCCGCGGCGTACGTGCAGGTGGGTGGCTGATGTCGCCGGCCCCGTCCGCTCAAGCCAACCAACGCTTGCGCCTTCGGTAGTGCTTGACGTCGCGAAAGTCCTTGCCCTCTGCACCACCGAGGTAGAACTCCTGGATGTCGGGGTTGCGCTTCATGACTTCGGCCTTGTCGTGCATCACGACGCGGCCGTTTTCGATCAGGTAGCCGTGTGACACGACGTCGAGCGCGGCGATCGCGTTTTGCTCGACGAGCAGGATCGACATCTTCTCGTCGCGGTTGATGCGCCGGATGATCTCGAAGATTTCCTCGACGATCAGCGGCGCCAGGCCGAGGCTCGGCTCATCGAGCATCAGCAGTTTCGGCTGCGTCATCAGCGCGCGGCCGATCGCGAGCATTTGCTGCTCGCCGCCCGACAGGTAACCCGACTTCGCGGTGCGCCGCTGGTGCAGGCGCGGAAAGTAGCCATAGACGCGCTCCATGTTGCGTGCCATGTCCGCTCGACTGCCGTGCACGGCCGATGCCGCGATCAGGTTCTCGTCGGGCGTCAGGTGCTCGAAGACGCGTCGCCCCTCTAACACCTGCGCGATGCCGAGCTTCACGCGCTGCTGCGGCGGCGTGCGCGCCAGGTCAGCTCCGCGAAACTTCACGTCGCCACGCGTCACTTCGCCGCGCTCCGAGTAGAGCAGCCCGCTCACCGCTTTGAGCGTCGTGCTCTTGCCCGCGCCGTTCGCGCCGAGCAGCGCCACCATGCCGCCCTCGGGAACATCAATCGACACGCCCTTGATCGCAAGGAACACGTGGTCGTAGATGACCTCGATGTTGTTCAGCGTCAGGGCGTGCATGGCGGGCGCTGGATTGCTCGACGCGGTGGGCGCGTGGGGCTCAGGCAGAGTGGCGGGCGCGGCGCTTACTGCCCCGCCGCCTTCGCGAACTCGCCCGAGTGCTGCTTCACCGTGCCCCACACCAGGTCGTTGTAGTCGGAGAACCAGTCGGTCTGCGCGACCCACTTCGCGCCATCCCACATCTCGATGCGCGTCTTGCCGCCGCCGCCGTGGTCCTTGGCCGTGACGTTGAGCGCGGGGATCAGGCCGTTCGCGTCGAAGTTGCGGATGCTCTCCAGGCCCTTGCGCATTTTCTCGGCGGTGAGCGGCGCACCCTCGCTCTTGATCGCCAGGCGCGCGGCTTCAAAGATCGGCGCGTAAATCGCCAGGCCGATGTTGTAGTAGGTGTCGGCGAGGAACTTGATGTCGCCGTTGCCCTTGCCCTTGTCGTACAGCTCGCGCTTGATTTCCTTGATGAGCGCGTGCTCCGCGCCGCTCACCACCACCGACGACTTGCGGATG
>JANOLA010000281.1:0-5634 GCA_031419535.1 Burkholderiales bacterium
GATCTCCGGAAATGGCGGCCGGTCAGCCTGCTCAAAGAGGTTAAGCGGCCAGGCCCATGGTGAATCCATGGTTATCGGCCAAAATCCTCAATCAATTTCACAGATTCTGCCCGTAAACCATTGATATCGCAACGAAAGTGCTACCGCGAAGTGTGCAGATGTGAGACCTGTCACGGCACGGCGCCCGCCTTGCGAGAATCCGCAGCCGCGTCCGCGCGGCGCCTCAACCCATCAATTCGATCCGAATGGCCCTGCTGAACATCCTTCGCTACCCCGACCCCAGGCTGCGCACCGTGGCCAAGCCTGTCGGCACCGTGGACGTGCGCGTGCGTCGCCTGGTCGACGACATGCTGGAGACCATGTACGCCGCCGATGGCGTGGGGCTCGCGGCGACCCAGGTCGACGTGCACGAACGCGTGATCGTGATCGACACCGATCCGAAATTGAACCAGCCGCATGTGCTGATCAACCCCGAACTGGTGGCGCGCAGCGAGGAAGTGACGCTCACCGACGAGGGATGCCTGTCAGTGCCCGAGGTCTACGACAAGGTCCCGCGCCACGCCCGGGTCACCGTGCACGCCATGAACCGTGACGGTGCGGTGATCGAGATCGAGGCGAACGGCTTGCTCGCGATTTGCGTTCAGCATGAAATGGACCATCTGCTGGGCAAGATGTTCGTCGAGTACCTGAGCCCGCTGAAGCGCGACCGGATTCGCAACAAGATGCTCAAGAGGGCGCGCGACGAGCGCCGACCCTGAGATTCGCACCCGGCAGGGACCCAGAGCCATGCGAGTCGCCTTCGCCGGCACGCCGAAATTCGCCGTTGAAGCCTTGCGCTGCCTGCTCAATGCGCGATTCGAAATTGCACTCGTACTGACGCAACCCGACCGCCCCGCCGGGCGCGGCCAGAAGCTGCAGGCCAGTCCGGTGAAAGCGCATGCGCTCAAGCATGGCTTGCAGATCGCGCAGCCGCGCAGCCTGCGCCTGGATGGCAAGTACCCCGACGATGCGCAATTCGCGCGCGCGGCTTTGCAAGCGGCGCGCCCGGACGTCATCGTGGTCGCTGCCTACGGCTTGCTGCTGCCGAGTTGGGTGCTGGAGTTGCCACGCCTGGGGTGCTTGAACATTCACGCGTCGCTGCTGCCGCGCTGGCGCGGCGCGGCTCCGATCCAGCGCGCCATCGAAGCCGGCGACCCCCTCACAGGCATCACGATCATGCAGATGGATGCCGGCCTGGACACTGGCGCCATGTTGCTCACCGAACCGGTGGTGATCGGCGCCGACACTTCGGCCGCGAAGCTGCACGATGCACTGGCGCCCATCGGCGGGCGGCTGATCGTGCAAGCACTCGGGCTCGCGCAGCGCGGGGCGCTGCGGCCGGTGCCGCAACCCGAGAGCGGAGTGACCTATGCGCGCAAGATCGACAAGGCCGAGGGCCCGATCGACTGGCGCGAGCCGGCGCCCGCCATCGAACGCGCAATCCGCGCCTTCGATCCGTTTCCGGGCGCGAGCGGCGTGCTCCACGGCGACACCATCAAGGTCTGGCACGCCGAGTTGCACCCGGGCAGCGCGCCCCGCCGAAACGCTGCGCCGGGAGAAATCGTCGACGTGGAACCGGCCGGCCTGGTGGTTGCTTGTGGTGTGGGCGCGCTGCGGCTCACCGAGTTGCAGCGCAGCGGCGGCAAGCGCCTGAGCGCCCAAGCCTTCCTCGCCGGCCACCGTGTGTCGCCCGGAAAATGTTTCGCGGTGGTGGCGAGTTGAACTTCGCCGCGCCAGCCGCATCTACGCCGCGCCCTAGCTTGGAGGAAACCTGTCCATGTTCAATCTGATGAAAACCGCCATCCTGATGGCCGCCATCACGGCGCTGTTCATGGCCATCGGCTCGGTGCTGGGCGGTCAGCAAGGGATGATGCTGGCGCTGGTCGTCGCAGTGGGCATGAACTTCTTCAGCTACTGGTATTCCGACAAGATGGTGCTGAAGATGTACAACGCGCAAGAGGTCGACGAGACCTCCGCGCCGCAGTTCTACAAGATGGTGCGCGAACTCGCGCAGCGCGCACAGTTGCCGATGCCGCGCGTCTACCTGATCAACGAAGACGCGCCGAATGCGTTCGCCACTGGCCGCAACCCGGAGCACGCCGCGGTGGCTGCGACGACCGGCATTCTGCAAGTGCTCACCGAACGCGAGCTGCGCGGCGTGATGGCACACGAACTCGCCCATGTCAAACACCGCGACATCCTCATCAGCACGATCAGCGCAACGATGGCCGGCGCGTTTTCGATGCTCGCCAATTTCGCGATGTTCTTCGGCGGCCGCAACGGCCGCACCTCGAACCCGATCGCCGGCATTTTGGTGATGCTGCTCGCGCCACTCGCGGCCAGCCTGATCCAGATGGCGATCAGCCGCGCCCGTGAATTCGAAGCCGACCGCGGCGGCGCCGAGATCTGCGGCGACCCTCAGGCGCTGGCCAGCGCATTGCAGAAGATTCAACGCTATGCGCAAGGCATTCCGATGCAAGCCGCCGAGCGTCATCCGGAGACGGCGCAAATGATGATCATGAACCCGCTGTCCGGTGGCGGCCTGCGCGGGTTGTTCTCCACGCACCCGCCCACCGAAGAACGGGTCGAGCGCTTGATGGCGATGGGCAGCGGCGCGGTGCGCTGAAGCGCAGCTCGCGACGAAGATCTCTCGCGCGCCGAGCGCCCCCAGGGTGGGCCAGCCCGCCCCCGCACCCCGACGACAATCGGGCCATGCAGAGCTGGCGCAAGTTGCGCGCAACCTTGGCGCATCCGGATGCGCGACGCGGCGCGCGCCAGATGATGGCATTCGCGCCGGGCATGGCGGCCTGGGCGCTGGTCACCGGGATTGCGATGGTGAACAGCGGCCTGAGCGCGCCGCTCGCGTTGCTGATGTCGCTCGTCGTTTACGCCGGCAGCGCGCAGTTGGCGACGATTCCGCTGCTCGCGGCGGGCGCGCCCATCGGCGTGGTCTGGGCCACCGCCCTGTGCGTCAACCTGCGTTTCGTGCTCTACAGCGCGCAGTACCGCGGCTACTTCGGGCACCTGCCGCGCTGGCGCGCGGTCGCGATGGTCTATCTCTCCGCCGACCTGAACCTTGTCGTGTTCCAGCGTGAGTATCCAAACCCGGTGCCCGCGCCCGGCCAAGTGGCGTTCTTTCTCGGCGGCGCGATCAGCATGTGGCTGGTGTGGCAAGGCGCGTCGATCATCGGCATCGTGTTCGCGCATGCGATTCCCGCCGAATGGGGACTTGGCTTTGCCGGATCGCTGGCGGTTCTCGGGCTCACCTACGGATTGCTGGTGGATCGCGGCACACGGCTGGCCGCCGCCGTGGCGGCGTGCGCCGCGGTGTTGACATATGGCCTGCCGCTCAAGCTGAACATCGTCGTGGCGATCTGTGCCGCGGTGCTGGCGGGCTTTCTCGTCGCCGCGGGGCCGACGCGCAGTGCCGCGAAGAATCCATGAACTGCCGCGCCAGTTGGCGCCGAAGTGGGGGCACTGCCCGGCGCCGCGGGGCCGTGCGATACGTGAGGGCGCACCGATGAACGACGCCTGGGCCTACGCCGCCGTGGTCGGCCTGGCGATCGTCACCCTCTTCACGCGCGGCGTGTTCTTGATGCCGCGCCGCGAAGTGCCCATTCCGGCGTGGCTGCTGCGCGCGCTGAAGGTGGCGCCGCTCGCGGCGTTGACGGCGGTGATCGTTCCGGAAATCGTGATGACCCACGGCCATCTGGTGCAGACCTGGCAGGATGCGCGCTTGCCCGCGGTGCTCGCGGCGACGCTGTACTACCGCTGGCGCCCAGGTGTGCTGGGTCCGATGCTGGCCGGTCTGGCGCTTTACCTGCCGCTGCGCATTTTTCTCGGCTGGTGAGTGGCGACTCGAATTGGATTCAAAATCGCCGCAGCCACGCCCCCAGCACTCCAATCGCTCCAATGGCTCAACCCGCTCGACCCATGAACGTCATTCGTTTTACCGACCTCGTCGCCGCCGGCCAAGTGGGCGGCAAACGGGTTTTCATCCGCGCCGACTTGAACGTGCCGCTCGATACCGACCATCGCATCACGGAAGACACGCGCATCCGCGCGTCGGTGCCGTGCATCCAGATGGCCTTGCAGGCCGGCGCGGCAGTGATGGTCACGTCGCACCTCGGGCGGCCGAGCGAAGGCCAGCTCACGCCGGCCGATTCGCTGGCGCCGGTGGCGCGCCGCCTGGCCGAACTGCTGGGGCGCGAGGTGCCGCTGATATCAAATTGGGTCGACGGCGTGGCCGTGCAATTCGGGCAGGTGGTGATGCTGGAGAACTGCCGCGTCAACAAGGGCGAGAAGAAAAACGATGAGGGGCTGGCGCGCAAGATGGCGGCACTGTGCGACATCTTCGTGCACGACGCCTTCGGCACCGCGCACCGCGCCGAGGCCAGCACGTACGGCATCGCGCAGTTCGCCAAGGTCGCTTGCGCCGGGCCCTTGCTTGCCGCCGAGATCGATGCTGTGCAAAAGGCGCTGGCACATCCGAAGCGGCCGCTGCTCGCCATCGTCGCGGGCAGCAAGGTCAGCACCAAGCTGACGATTCTGCAAAGCTTGGCATCGAAGGTCGACGGCCTGATCGTCGGCGGCGGCATCGCCAACACGTTCATGCTCGCCAGCGGCCTGAAAATCGGCGACAGCTTGGCCGAAGCGAGCCTGGTGAGCGAGGCGAAAGCGGTGATCGACGCGATGCGCGCGCGCGGCGCGGCGGTACCTATTCCCGTGGACGTGGTCACCGCCAAGGCCTTCAAGGCCGACGCGGCGGCGACGGTCAAGGCGGTGGCCGACGTCGCCGACGACGATTTGATTCTCGACATCGGCCCGCGGACGGCCGCGCTGCTCGCGCAGCAATTGAAGACAGCCGGAACGATCGTCTGGAACGGGCCGCTCGGCGTGTTCGAATTCGATGCGTTCGCCAAGGGCACCGAAACCGTCGCGCGCGCGATCGCATCGTCAGCGGCGTTTTCCATCGCGGGCGGCGGCGATACCTTGGCCGCCATCGCCAAATACGGCATCACCGACAAGATCGGCTACATCTCCACCGGTGGCGGCGCGTTTCTGGAAGTGCTGGAGGGCAAGACGCTGCCGGCCTTCGAGATCCTCAGCCGCCGCGCCACCCAGTCAATCCATTGACGAACAACAACATTCACGGAGTCCCCATGCCCCGCGCCACCAAAATCGTCGCAACCCTCGGCCCCGCGTCGAGTTCGCCCGAAGTGCTGGAACGCATGATCCGCGCCGGCGTCGACGTCGTGCGCTTGAACTTCTCGCACGGCACCGCGCAAGACCACATCGACCGTGCGAAGCTGGTGCGTGAAGTCGCCGCGCGCGCGGGCAAGGAAGTGGCGATCATGGCCGACTTGCAAGGCCCGAAGATTCGCGTCGGCAAATTCGAGGGCGGCAAGACGATGCTCGAGGCCGGCCAGAAGTTCATCCTCGACGCGGCGTGCAAGGAGCTCGGCGACAACCGCCGCGTCGGCCTCGACTACAAGGACCTGCCGCGCGACGTGAAGGCCGGCGACACGCTGCTGCTCAACGACGGCCTGTTGAAACTCACCGTCGATTCGGTGCAGGGCGAGCAGGTCCACACCA
>JANOLA010000282.1:0-3994 GCA_031419535.1 Burkholderiales bacterium
GTTGATGACTTGGTGGATAGCCCGGCCTTGCCGGCCGACGACCCGAAACGTCGCCGACGGCGTGCTCGTGCCGTGCATCGGGTCGAACAGCACCGACGCGGCATTCGCCGCCAGCGTCACGCCTTCACCCGAGGGCAGGGCGACGGTCTTGATTTCGCGCGCACCGCCGGTGCACACCGCGGGCGCCGCGCCGGTGCAGGGGCACTGGGCGCTGGCGCCAGTGTGTACGACATAGCACGAGCCCAACGCGGTCGCGAACAGGCTGATGCGCACCGGCTGGTTGCGCGCCACTGCCTCGCTGCGCGCGAATTGAACGTCGGTCGCGAACTGCACGGCCGCGCCTTCGAGCCGGCGCGCGTCGATCAGGCCGCCCATCGCCGGAAGCGCGGCGCTTGACGTGACGCCCAGAATCGTCAGCACGACACAGGTCTCGAGCCAGGTGACGCCGCGTTGCTTTGCCTTCGTGTTCATCGTGTCTCCATGTGTTGAGTGCATGGGGACACTGTAGGAAAACGCTTCGTTCGGCGCCACACCAAGAGGTAGGAACCGGGCGGGGTTTGAGGAGGGCCCCCGTTTGGGGGGAGGGAGGTCGGATTCCTCTGCGGGTCACGCCACCCAGAACCTCCGCTGATCGTCGCGGACACTGCGGTCCGAGCAAAGCAACGGCGAGTTGCCTGATCCCGGGGTGCGCCAACGCATCTGCGCTCGGCGCGGGGTGGCCGGGCGGCGGCCCGTTGAGGCGCAGCCGAGCAGCGGAGCCGGTCGAGGTCGGCGCGCTTGCGCGCCAAGTCCGACTGTTTGAGGCCCTGTCCTCAGGGCCGAGTTGTCGGACTTGCCCCGATCGGCGAGCAGCGCAGGGAACCCGGAGCGAAGCGTAGGGCAAGCCGTCGGGCCGACGACTGGCCACCCCGTGCCGGGCGCCGCGCCTACGTCGCGCGGTCAACCTGCATCGACACGCACAGTGGCCAATCGACGAAGACCTGAATGTCGCGCTGCGACTCGCTTTGCTCAGGGCCGGACCTAACCGGACCTAACCGAGCGCTGAGTAGACCCGCAGCGCCGCGCTCAAATATCCCGAATCAACTGCCGAAACTCATCCACATCTTCAAAGCTGCGGTACACCGAGGCAAAGCGCACGTAGGCGACCTTGTCGATGCGCTTGAGCTCGCGCATCACCAGTTCGCCCAAGCGCGTCGAGGGCACCTCCTTGGCGCCGCTGTTGAGCAGCTTGTCCTGGATGCGCTCCATCGCGGCGTCGATCTGCTCCACGCTTACCGGGCGCTTGCGCAGCGCCAGCGACATCGACGCGCGAATCTTGGCCGGGTCGAATTCGGCGCGCGTGCCGTCTTTCTTGACGACGGAGGGCAGCGAGATCTCGGCGCGCTCGTACGTCGTGAATCGCTTGTCGCAGTCCTGGCAGCGCCGGCGCCGGCGCACCACGTCGCCTTCGTCGGACTCGCGGGTTTCGACGACCTGGGTGTCCTCAAAGCTGCAAAAAGGGCAGCGCATGCCTGTCCGCCGGCCCCGGCCTAGCGGTAAACCGGAAAGTCGCGCGTCAGCGCCGCGACCTTGGCGCGAACCGCCTGTACGTTGGCTGTGTCGTTCGGCTTGTCGAGCACGTCGGAGATCAGGTTGCCGGTGAGGCGCGCCTGCGCTTCGGCGTAGCCGCGCGTCGTCATCGCCGGCGAGCCGAGGCGGATGCCGCTCGTCACCATCGGCTTTTGCGGGTCGTTCGGGATGCCGTTCTTGTTGCAGGTGATGTGCGCCTGGCCGAGCAGGTCTTCGGCCTGCTTGCCGGTCAAACCCTTGGGCCGCAGGTCCACGAGCATCACATGGCTCTCGGTGCGCCCGCTGACGATGCGCAGCCCGCGCTCGGTGAGGGTTTGCGCCAGCATGGCGGCGTTCTTCAGCACCTGCTGCTGGTAGACCTTGAATTCGGGCGCCAGCGCCTCCTTGAACGCGACCGCCTTCGCGGCGATCACGTGCATCAGCGGGCCGCCCTGGATGCCGGGGAAGATCGCGCTGTTGATTTTTTTCGCGATGGCCTCGTCGTTCATCACCACGATGCCGCCGCGCGGGCCGCGCAGGCTCTTGTGGGTGGTGGAGGTCACCACGTCGGCGTGCGGCACCGGGTTCGGGTAGACGCCCGCGGCGATCAAGCCCGCGTAATGCGCCATGTCGACCATGAAGATCGCGCCGATGTCTTTCGCCACCTTGGCAAAGCGCGCGAAGTCGATTCGCAGGCTGTACGCCGATGCTCCGGCGATGATCAGTTTGGGCCTGTGTTCGTGCGCGAGCCGCTCCATCGCGGCGTAGTCGATCTCTTCGCTGGGCGTCAGGCCATAGCTCACCACCTTGAACCACTTGCCGCTCATGTTCAGCGCCATGCCGTGCGTCAGGTGGCCGCCTTCGGCCAGGCTCATGCCCATGATCGTGTCGCCCGGCTGCAGCAGCCCGAAAAACACCGCCTGGTTCGCCTGCGAGCCGGAATTGGCCTGCACGTTGGCGTAGGCCGCGCCGAAGAGCTGCTTGCAGCGGTCGATCGCCAGCTGCTCGGCCATGTCGACGAATTCGCAGCCGCCGTAGTAGCGTTTGCCGGGGTAGCCTTCGGCGTACTTGTTGGTGAGCTGACTGCCTTGCGCCGCCATCACGGCGGGCGACGCGTAGTTTTCCGAAGCGATCAGCTCGATGTGTTGTTCCTGGCGCTGGTTCTCGCGCTGGATGACGGACCACAGCTCCGGGTCGACATTCGCGACGGTGGACGCGCTTCGCTCAAACATGGTTCGCAGATTCCTCGTCAAACTCTCAGTGGGGTACCTGCGTGAGCAGGGCGCGGCCGGGCGGGGCCGCTCGCCGCTCAGTTTAGTTGCGGTTCGGCGCCGGCCGCTTCGCCCTCGGGCGTGGCAGTCGAAGCAGACGGGGTGTACGCGGCCGGACCGCGCTGGGCCACCACCGTGACCGCAGGCGACGCCAGAGGGCTCGGCGCCGCGGTAACGCTCAGCGGTGGAACCAGCTTGCCGCTCATCACCAGCCGCAATGAATTCTGTTCGGCCAGCACCTTGCCGACATAGCCACCATCGTCGACCAAATTGGCCGCGCCGACGTAGTAGCGCAGGCCCGCTTCCAGGCTGCCGGCGCGGGCGATGCATTCCTTGAGCACGGCCACACCGACGCGCAGGTTGGTCACCGGGTCGAACGCCGCGTGCGTGCCGCCGAAGCGTTCGTACTTGTCGTCGTGGATCTTGGTCATCACCTGCATCAGCCCCTGGGCGCCCACCGAACTTTGGGCGAACGGGTTGAAGCTCGATTCGATGGCCATGATGGCCAGAATCAGCGTCGGGTCGAGCCCGGCGCGCTGACCCACGCTCCACGCCTCCTGCACCAGCCGGCTGATCGGCTCGGGCGCGACCCGGTAGCGCCGCGCCAGCCAATGCGCGACGAGCGCTTGGCTCTGGTCCAGCTCTTTCGGGTCGGACGCCGTGGCGCGTGACACGGCGTCAATTTGCGGCGTTTCCTCGATCCAAGCGGCGAGTTGCACGGGCTCGACCCGCGCTTCCTGGCGCTCTTGCAGCCAGCTCAGAAATTGCAGCTCGGCCTGGTGGCGCAGCTCGTCGTGGCTCGCCGTGAACAGCACCACCGCGACCGAGATCAAACCCACCAGTGCCAGCGTGTTGTGGCTGACGACGAGCATGCCGCGTCCCACATCGGCGACGAACACCACGACCGACTGAACCACGGCGCGTTGCGCGCCAAGAACCATGCTAGAAGTTCTGCGAAGCATTGACATGTCCCCACCCTCGTTGCTTCGCGGCTGCATCGTCGGCCGGCTGGACATAGGGTCCTGCCGGGCGATACCAACCGCAATAATGAGAGGCTGCAGCGTCTGGACCGGCGGATTCCGGTGATCGGCTTGGCGTGTGGCAGCCCGGCGCCTCCAAAATTCATCCCAGCGATGTGGGGCGCGGGTTATCCCTGAGTCGATCAGGGCTGGCGG
>JANOLA010000283.1:0-16093 GCA_031419535.1 Burkholderiales bacterium
ACTCTCTCCCGCCAACGGGAGAGGGAGCAAGTTCTTCACCCTCGACCGCTCGCGGAAGAGGGAGCAGGTTCTTCACCCTCTCCCGCTTGCGGGAGAGGGCAGGGGTGAGGGCCAACGCAAAGCGCAAACTGCCGCCCCGTAGTCCGACATGGCCACCATCGCTGGCATGAACCGCCGCACCGTCACTGCCTCAAAGGCAGCGGCGGGCGCGGCGCGCTCGGCCCTCGCGTCGAACGACGCGCTCACGCTCAGCAATGTGACGCGCGCGTTCGGTGCCTTGCGCGCGGTGGATGACGTGTCGATCTCCGTCGCCGCCGGCCAAAAGTACGCCGTGCTCGGCTCCAACGGCGCGGGCAAGACGACTCTGTTCAACGCCATCACGGGGGACTTCCCGCCCACCACCGGGCGGATCCATTTTTTCGGCGAAGACATCACGGAGTTGCCGCCGTTTGAGCGCATCCGCAAGGGATTGCGCCGCACCTACCAGTCTTCGCTGCTGTTTCGCGACCTGACGGTGCGCGACAACCTGTTCCTCGCCGTGCGTGGCGTGGGCAATGCACGTTTCAGCTTCTGGCGCGCGCGCGCTTCGCATGCGTCGACGCTGGCGACGAACGAACTGCTGGAGCGCTCGCGGTTGACGCACATCGCGGATGAGCGCGTCGCGAACCTCGCGCATGGCCAGCAGCGCCAGTTGGAAATCGGCATGGCGCTGGCCGGCGCGCCGCGCCTGATTCTGTTCGACGAGCCCGCCGCCGGCCTGTCGCCCGCCGAGCGCCGCGAACTCGTGGCGTTGCTGCGCTCGTTGCCGGCGCACATGAGCTATGTGCTGATCGAACACGACCTGGACATCGCGCTGCGTGTCGTCGAGCGCGTGACCGTGATGCACAACGGCCGCGTGCTGAAAACCGGCACGCCGGGCGAGATCGAAAACGACTTGCAAGTGCAAGCCATCTACATGGGCGGGAAGCACTGATGGCCGCGGCCAAGCGCGGCGCGCCGGTGCTCGAAATCGAGGGCCTGGACGTCTACTACGGCCGGGCCCACGCGCTGCAAGGCGTGAGCCTGATCATCGAGCATGGCGTGCTGGGCATCGTCGGGCGCAACGGCATGGGCAAGACGACGCTGTGCAATGCCATCACCGGCCTGGTGCCGGCAACGGGCAGCATCAAACTGCTCGGTGAAGAAGTGCTGGGCCGCACGCCCAACCAGATCACCAAGCGCGGCATCGCCTATGTACCGCAAGGACGGCGCATCTGGCCGTCGTTGACGGTGGACGAAACGCTGCGCCTGGTGGCGCACAAGCGCCGCGACGTGGACCGCATCTACACCATGTTCCCGCGCCTGGCCGAGCGCAAAGGCAACGGCGGCGCGATGCTCTCCGGGGGCGAGCAGCAAATGCTCGCGATCGGCCGCGCGCTGCTGCTGGAGCCGAAGTTGCTCGTCATGGACGAGCCCACGGAAGGGCTGGCGCCGCTCATCGTGGAGCAGGTCGCGCAGTCGCTGCGCGAGCTTGCGGCGCAGGGCGACATCGCCGTGCTCTTGATCGAACAGAACCTGGGCGTGGCGATCGACGCGGCAGACCGCATCGGCGTGATGGCGAACGGCCGCATCACGCAAGAGATGCCCACCGCGCAATTGGCGGGTGACCGCGAATTGCAAGAGCGTTTGCTGGGCGTGCGTTCGGGCGGCGACGCGGATGAGCCGGCAGCCGGTGCGGCCGGCTCCGCCGTGGGTGCGCCTGACGGCCTGCCGGCGCAATCGAGCGGACCGCAGGTCTACACCGTGCGCCGCGCCTACGCCGAAGGCGCGCCCTCGCTAGACGACATGGCGCCGCGCACGGTGCGCGGCTTCAACCGCTGGAACGCTGGCGGCAGCGCGGCGCCGGTGACCGACATTTCGCGCGACGGCGCTGGCGCAGCCGATTCGAATTCCCGCGGCGCGCCCGCCGCTGCCCCGCCCTCGACGTTCGCCACTTCAACATCAACCTACCCTGCCGAGGCCTCTGCTCTTGCGTCCGCAACCGCGCCCCCAAGGCGCCCGCGCGCCGACGCGGCCAATGCGAATGCGCCAGCCTCTACTTCGGCCGCCGTGCTCGCGTTCCCCGTGGCCGCCAGCAGCGAACGCGCGGCCTATGTGGCAGGTACCTTCGACACCAAGGGCCGCGAGCTTTTCTACTTGCGCCAGTGCCTGGAAAAACTCGGCCTGCGCGTCGTCACGGTCGACCTGGCCACCAGCGGCAAGCCTTCGCCCGCGAGCGTTCACCCGCGCGAAGTGGCGCGCCACCACCCGCAGGGCGAATCGGCCGTGTTCAGCGGCGACCGCGGCGGCGCCGTCACCGCGATGGCCAGCGCGTTCGAGGCCTTTGTGCGCACCCGGCGCGACCTGGGCGGCATCATTTCCGCGGGCGGCTCGGGCGGCACGACGCTCGCCACCGCCGGCATGCGCGCGCTGCCAGTGGGCTGCCCGAAGGTCATGGTGTCGACGATGGCCAGTGGCGACACGCGGCCCTATGTGGGGCCGAGCGACATCTGCATGATGTATTCGGTGACCGACGTGCAAGGCATTAACCGCATCAGCGAGCGCGTGCTCGCCAACGCCGCGCATGCGCTGGCGGGGATGATTGCGCACCGGGTTGACGACAAGCACGCCGAAAGCGTCGCAAGCAAACCGGCGATCGGTTTGACGATGTTCGGCGTGACCACACCGTGCGTGCAGGCCGTGACCAAGTTGCTCGGCGACGCCTACGACTGCCTGGTGTTCCACGCCACCGGCGTGGGCGGCCAGTCGATGGAAAAGCTTGCCGACTCGGGCCTGCTGGCCGGCGTGATCGACGTTTCGACGACGGAAGTGGCCGACGAGATCGGCGGCGGCGTGCTCTCGGCCGGTCCGACGCGTTTGGACGCCTTCGCGCGCCAGGCGATTCCCTACGTCGGCTCGTGCGGCGCGCTGGACATGGTGAACTTCGGCGCCTGGGACAGCGTGCCCGAGCGCTTCAAGGGCCGCAAGCTCTACCGCCATAACCCGACAGTGACGCTGATGCGCACCACGGTCGACGAGAACCGGCGCATCGGCGAATTCATCGCCGCGAAGCTGAATGCGATGCGCGGGCCGGTGCGCTTTCTGATTCCCGAAGGCGGCGTGTCGGCGATCGACAAGCCCGGTCAGCCGTTTCACGACCCGGATGCCAATGCGGCGCTGTTCAGCGCAATCGAGCAGGGCTTTCGTGCGGGCGGCGACCGACGTCTGCAGCGCGTACCGCACCACATCAACGACGAGGCGTTCGCGAATGCGCTGGTCGCCGCGTGGCGCGAGGTGTCCGAGCGCGGGCTCGGCGCTCGGCGCGCCTGAGACGCTGGGCAACAAGCGAACGCCGCGCGCCAGATTCTTCGAACCCGACTCGTCCAAGAACTCATTCCATGCCCCGCATCGCAAGAACAACATTGCTCGAACGCTTTCGCGCCAAGATCGCGCGCGGCGAGCCGCTGATCGGCGGCGGCGCGGGCACGGGGCTGTCTGCCAAGTGCGAAGAGGCCGGCGGGATCGACCTGATCGTGATCTACAACTCGGGCCGCTACCGCATGGCCGGGCGCGGCTCGCTCGCCGGCTTGTTGGCCTACGGCAACGCGAATGAAATCGTCTGCGAGATGGCACACGAGGTGCTGCCCGTCGTCAAACACACGCCGGTGTTAGCGGGCGTGAACGGCACCGATCCGTTCATGATTCCCGAGCAGTTTTTGCGCCGCCTCATCGACCTGGGTTTTTCCGGCGTGCAGAATTTTCCGACGGTGGGTTTGATCGACGGCATGTTCCGCGCCAACCTCGAAGAAACCGGCATGGGCTACGCCCTGGAAGTCGAGATGGTCGCGCGCGCGCACGCGCTGGACCTGCTGACCACGCCCTATGTCTTCAGTGAGAGCGAAGCCAGAGACATGGCGCGCGCCGGTGCCGATATCGTGGTGTGCCACATGGGCTTGACGACGGGCGGCGCCATCGGCGCGGGCACGGCGCTCAAGCTGGCAGACTGCGTGGCGCCCATCAACGCCTGGGCGGCGGCGGCGCGCTCGGTCAAACCAGAGGTCATCGTGCTCTGCCACGGCGGCCCGATCGCCACGCCCGAAGACGCGCAGTTCATCTTGAAGAACTGCAAGACGATCGACGGTTTTTACGGCGCCAGCTCGATGGAACGCCTGCCCACGGAAATTGCATTGACGGAAACGACTCGGCGCTTCACGCGCATCACGAAGACATGACGAGCGCACGCTGCTCCACCGGCCCCCTCTCCCTCTCCCGCCCGCGTCAGCCGAAGGCTGGCGCCTTCGGGGGCCGGGCGAGGGCTGGGGTGAGGGCGCTGGTGAGGGCAGCGCGCACCGGTTCAATTCACCCCTCACCCCCACCCTCTCCCGATGGGAGAGGGGGCAAAGCAGGAGACCCATCATGAGCGGCGCCCAATTCGGCAATTTCATCCTCGGCCTGATCGTCGTGGCGATCGTCGTCGCCATCGCGGTGTGGCTGCTGCACTGGCTGTACCTGCGCAGCTCCAAAGAGCGCGCCTTCGTTCGCACCGGCCTAGGCGGCCAAAAAGTGGTGCTCGACGGCGGTGCGTTCGTGCTGCCGATCGTGCACGACGTGATCCCGGTGAACATGAACACGCTGCGCCTGGAGGTGAGCCGCGGCCGCGACAAGGCGTTGATCACGAAAGACCGCATGCGGGTGGACGTGATCGCGGAATTCTATGTGCGCGTTGCCGCGGAACCTTCGTCGGTGGCGGCGGCCGCGCAGACGCTGGGCCTGCGCACGATGGAACCGGAGCAGTTGAAAGAACTGGTCGAGGGCAAGTTCGTCGACGCGCTGCGCACCGCGGCCGCCGAGATGACGATGGAAGAGTTGCATGAAAAGCGCGGCACCTATGTGAAGAAGGTGCGCGAGGCGGTGGCGGAAGACCTGAAGAAAAACGGCCTGGAGCTGGAAGCCGCGTCGCTGACGCAGCTCGACCAGACCGGCATGGAGTTCTTCAACCCGAGCAATGCGTTCGACGCCGAGGGTTTGACGCGCCTGACGGAGCAGATCGAACACCGCAAGAAGCAGCGCAACGATGTCGAGCAAGACACGCTGATCGCGATCCGCAACAAGAACCTCGAGGCGGAGAAGCTGTCGCTCGAAATCGACCGCGAAGGCGAATACGCGCGTTTGAATCAGCAGCGCGAAGTGGAAGTCGCGCGCGCACGCCAGCGTGCCGAGGTGACCACCGAACGCGCGCAACGCGAACAAGACGCCGAAGGCGCGCAGATCGCCGCGAAGCAAACCATCGACCAGGCGCGCATCCGCTCCGAGCAAACGATCGAGCAGGAACGCATCCGCAAGGAGCGCGAGGTGCAGGCCTCGGAGATCGAACGCCGCAAGTCGCTGGAACTCGCCGAACAGCAGCGTGCGATCGCGGTGGCGCGCGAGAGCAAGGCACAAAGCGAAGCGCAGGCCGCGGCCGACACGGCACGCGCCGACGCCGTGACGGCCGAAGAGCGCGTGTTCACGGCGCGCGAGGTCGAGATGGCGGAGCGCAGATTGGCGATCGAGCTGATCGGCGCACGCCAGGCCGCCGAGCGCGACGCGCTGCGCCTCACCGTCGCGGCGACCGCGGAAAAAGACGCGAGCGCCGACCGCGGCGCGGCGATCCGCGCGCAGGCGCAGGCCGACGCCGACGCCGACAAGATCAAGACGATGGCCCTGCGGGTGCGCGCCGAGATCGAAGCCGAAGCGCAGCGTTTGATGAACGAGGCCCACAACATGCTCAGCCCAGAGGCGCGCATGTCTGCGCTGCGCATGAAGTTGGTGGAAAAGGCCGAAGGCATCATCCGCGAGTCAGTGCGGCCGATGGAGCGCATCGACAGCATCAAGATCATGCACGTCGATGGCCTGGGCGGCTCTGGCGGCTCTGGCGATGGACTGAACGGCAGCGGTGGCAACTTCGCCGACGGCATGGTGAACTCGGCCCTGCGCTTTCGCGCGCAGGCGCCGCTGGTGGACCAGTTGCTGCGCGAAATCGGCATCGAAGGCGGCGACATTCAGCGCCTGGTGGGCGCGGCGAGCGGCGCGAAAGTCGCGCTGCCGCCTGCGAGCCCCACGCCAACGCAGGAGTAGTGCGATGCAGGATGTTCTCCCGTCTTTCTCCCTCTCCCGCGCGCGGGAGAGGGCCGGGGGTGAGGCGGGGGTTTCGCGCCGCATGCGGCGCGCCTGCCGCGCGATTCCGGCTTGCAAGCCGGAATGCGCACTGCAAGTGAGGGCCGCCGGCTGCCACCCATGATCAAGGTCTACACCTCGAGCGTCATCGACGCGAGTGCCGACACGGTGTGGGCGCGCATCCGCGACTTCAACGCGCTGCCGCAGTGGCACCCGAGCATTGCCGACAGCCGCATCGAAATGAACGAGCCGAGCGACCGGGTCGGCTGCATCCGCCACTTCCACACGCGCGACGGCGGCATGATCCGCGAGCGGCTGCTGGCGCTGTCGGACTACGACTTCGCCTGCACCTACGAAATTCTGGAAAGCCCGATGGGCGTGGAGAACTACATCGCCACGCTCAAGCTCACGCCCATCACCGACGGCGCGCGCTGCTTCGCCGAGTGGAGTGCCGAGTTCGACTGCGCCGAAGGGCGCGAACGTGAGTTGACCGAGACCATCGGCAACGGCGTGTTCCAAGGTGGGTTCGATGCCTTGAAGCGGCATTTCGGCAGGCGCTGATGTTCGGCTGCGTTTCGTTTGGCGACAGCCGTCCGTTGACCGCGCACGCAGCCGGGCGGGGGGCCGGCGCCTGCGTACCGCCAATTCCCAGTCACTGCGGCGACGGCCCCGCTCCCGGCTGCTGACTCGTTTGCCTTTGACGGCCGCATGCTGCAACGCGTGGTTCGCTCTACCGTCATCGACGCCCCCATCGAGCGCGTCTGGGCGATTCTGCGCGACTTCAACAGCCACGATCAGTGGCACGATGTCGTCGAGACGAGCCGCATCGAAGGGGGCGAATTTCCCACGCAGGTGGGCTGCATCCGCGACTTCACGTTGAAAGACGGCAACCGCGTGCGCGAACAGTTGCTCAAGCTGTCGGACACGGAGTTCAAGAGCACTTACTGCATCGTCGAGGCGACGATTCCGTTGCAGCGCTATGTGGCCACCGTGACGCTGAAGCGCGTCACCGACGGCAACCGCACTTTCTGGCATTGGGAGTCGACCTTCGCCACGCCCGCCGGGCGCGAGCGCGAGTTGGGCGACCTGGTGGCGAAAGACGTCTACGAAGCCGGGTTCGAGAACCTTCGGCGCCATCTGCGCCATGGGCCGTCGCGCGATCGGCAGCGTGCGGCGACGGCAGGGGCTGCGCGGTCACCCCGCCCGGCGCGCGGCGGCGGGCTACCGATGGCGTCGCGCCAGATGCGCCAGCGCCGCTATGGCGAGGCCGAAGTGCTGGAGCCGCACACCGGCGAAGCGCCGGCGCCCGGGCCGGGCGAGGTGCGCATCGAGCAGCGCGCGATCGGCGTCAACTTCATCGACATCTACCTGCGCCGGGGCAGCATCCCCGCGATGCTGCCGCTGAACGACCCGCGAGGCGCACCCGCCGTGCTCGGCATGGAAGCCGCGGGCACCGTGCTCGACGTGGGCGATGGCGTCACCGGCGTGCTGCCCGGCGACCGCGTTGCCTACATGCATGGCGCACCCGGTGCCTATTGCAGCGTGCGCACGGTGCCGGCCGACCGCGTATTGCGATTGCCACCGCACGTGGAAGACGCCAGCGCCGCCGCGACGCTGCTCAAAGGCGTGACCGCCGACTACCTGCTGCGCGACCTCGGCCACATCAAGCGTGGCAGCAAACTTCTCGTGCACGCCGCGGCCGGTGGCGTGGGCCTGTTGCTCTGCACGTGGGCGCGCACGCTTGGCGCGACCGTGATCGGCACGACCTCCACCGAAGAAAAGGCGCGGGTCGCGCGCGAGCATGGTTGCGAACACGTGATCGTGACGCGCGACTACCGGTTTGCGGACGCCGTGCAACGCCTGTGCGGCGGCGCCGATGTCATCGTCGATGGTCTCGGCGAAGCGGCGCGCGAGCAGAACATGGAGGCACTCGCACTGTGCGGCCACTGGATCAGCCTGGGCCAGGCGAGCGGGGGATTGAGCGCGATCGATCCGAACTGGCTGCTGCACAAGTCGGTCACGTTCTCGCGCCCCATGGCGTTCCACTATGTCGCCACACACGCGGCGCTCACTGAGCGAGCCGGGCGCGTCTGGGACGCACTCGCTGCGGGCACACTGCGCGTGCCGCCGATCGAGCGCTTCACGCTTGACGCCGCGGCCCAGGCGCACGCGCGCATCGAGGCGCGCGCGACGACCGGCGCGGTGGTGCTGTTGGCGTGACTATCGAGATCGAGTTGCTACGAGGAGCAGGACCATGATCGTCGGCATGAACCACTTCACCGTGATCGCGGAGGACATCGACAAGACGCTCGACTTCTACGTCGGCTTGCTCGGCATGGAGCAAGGCCACCGGCCTGACCTTGGCTTTCCCGGCGCGTGGCTGTATGCCGACGGCCGAGCCGTGTTGCATGTCTACAGCGACCGCCCGGTGCCGGCGCAGCGCGTCGGGGTGATCGACCACATGGCGTTCTCCGCCAAGGGCTTGAAGGCCGTGAAAGCGCGCTTCGACGCGCGCGGCGTCAAGTACGACTTGCGCCAGCAGCGAGGTGCTGGGACGTGGCAGTTGTTCTGCTACGACCCGAACGGCGCGAAGGTCGAATTGGACTTCGACCCTTCAGAAACGCTTTGAGCGCGCCGATTGGCGCGCTCGAGCTTCGATACGTGCCGGCCGCTGCAACACGGCCGGCCTGGACTGCTTCTTCGGCTCAGCGCTTGGCCTTGGCCGGCGTTGCCTTGACAGTCTTCGCTGCGAACGTGCTCACATTCGCTTCGACCACTTCGTTGGCCTTCTTCGCCAGATTCTGTGCACCATCGAAAGCCTGGTTCGCGGCGAGCAAGCCCGTCTTGAACAGGTTCACGACGTTTTCGCTGCCGGCCGGCGCGTTCTTCATCGCGCCTTCGATCAGCGCGAGCATCTGCTGGCGCGCTTGCACGACGCTGTCTTCGGTGGTCTTGCTGAACTCGGCGTTCGCCTGGGTGGCGATCTCATAGAGCTCGCGGCTGTAAGCGGTGGCCTTGTCGACGACCGGCTGGAACAGTTCGGTCGGGGCGCCGAACAGAGCCTTCGGGTCCTTGGCGCTGAGCACGGCGTCGCGCGTGTCGTCGAGGTTCGCCTTGGTGGTTTGCAGGTTGAGGGCGACGATTTTTTCGACGTTCTCGAACGCCTTCTGGCTCAGGCTCAGGAAGGCTTCGACATTGCGCTTTTGAACGGAGGCAAATTGATCGGGGGTGAACATGGTGAAACTCCTTTGGAGGGTTGGGGAATGACTTCAGAGACTCTTTTTGCTGCACTGCAACATGGCCGCATTCTAGGGGTTGCGGGAAGTCTGGCAAGGGATTTTTGTTGCGTTGCAGCAAGTTTTCTCGAAATTAGGTGGGAGCGACTATTTCCAGCACCGCGCGCGGCGCCGGACCCTCAGCTGAAGTTCCAGCGCGCGTTGCCCGATGATGCGTGCCCATGCCACCCACTCCTGCCGCTGGTCCTGCTGCCGCTGGCCCTGCCACTCTTCGCGCCGCCATGCCTGCCCCTGGCCCCGCTCCCGCAGCCCCCGGCGCCAGCCCCATGCTGCTCGAGCTGCGCAACGTCGCGCGCCGCTACACGCTGCCGCGCGAAGCGCTGTGGCGGCCGGCGCCTGTGGTGCACGCCTTGGCGGGGGTGAGCCTGGAACTTCGTGCCGGGCGCAACCTCGGCGTGGTGGGCGAGTCGGGTTCGGGCAAGTCGACGCTGGCACGCATCGCGATGGCGCTCGAACCTCCGAGCGCCGGGCAGGTGCTGTTCCTCGGCCGTGACCTGAACCAACTGGGCAGCACCGAGCTGCGCGAGGCGAGGCGCGAATTTCAGATGGTGTTCCAGGACCCCTATGGCTCGCTCGACCCGCGCCAGCGCGTCGGGCGCATCGTCGCCGAGCCCCTGTTCGACGCGAATGCGAGCGAACGCCGCGAGCGTGTCGGCGAGATGCTCGACGCCGTGGGCCTGCGTGCATCGGACGCCGACAAGTACCCGCACGAATTTTCCGGCGGCCAGCGCCAGCGCATCGCGATCGCGCGCGCGCTGATCACGAAGCCAAAACTGATCGTCGCCGATGAGCCGGTGAGCGCGCTCGACGTTTCGGTGCAGGCCCAGGTGCTGAACCTGCTGCAGGACTTGCAAGACCAGTTCGGCGTGACCTACCTGCTGATCAGCCACGACCTTGCGGTTGTGGACCATGTGTGCGACGAAGTGATCGTGATGTATGCGGGCAGGGTCGTCGAACAGGGCGCCGGCGACACCCTGTTTCGCACCGCGGCGCACCCCTACACGCAGGCCCTGCTGGCCGCGGCGCAGCAGACACGGGTCGGCGCCGCGCCGGTGTTACCCGCGCCGCGCCTTCCCGGCCGCGCGGCCGAGATCGGCGCGGATACCGTGGAACCGGCCGACATTGGGGCAAACGCTTGTGCATTCGCCGCGCGTTGCCGCTACCGTCAAGGGCGCTGCCAGGCTGAAGCGCCGACGCTTCGGGCGCTGGCGAGCGGGCATTTCGTGGCCTGCCATTTCGCCGAACAGCTCATGATTGAATCCACTTAACCGCACTCACCGCACCCACAAGGAGACCCTCGATGAAGTTCCCTGCCGTCAAACTTTGTGCCTTGCTGCTGGCCGCTGTCACGCTCAGTGCCTTCGCGCAAAACCGCAAAGACAGCGCCGTGCTCGGCATGGTGCTCGAACCGCCGGGCCTGGACCCGACCATGGCGCCGGCCGCGGCGATCGGCGAGATCGTGCACTACAACATCCTGGAAGGGCTGACCAAGATCCACGTCGACGGCCGCGTGACGCCGCTGCTGGCCGAGAGCTGGAGCATGGACCCGGATGGCAAGACCTACACCTTCAAGCTTCGCAAGGGCGTGAAGTTCAGCGACGGCGAAACCCTCGATTCCTCCGACGTCAAGTTCAGTTTCGAGCGCGCGAAGGATGAGAAGTCGACGAACAAGGCGAAGAAGGGCGTGTTCGACAACATCAGCAGCATCAGCACGCCCGACCCGTTGACCGTCATCCTGGTCTTGAACAACACCGACGGCAACTTCTTGTTCCGCATGGGCGAGAACACCGCCGTGATTCTGGACCCGAAGAGCGCGGCCAACACCGCCACCCAGCCGGTGGGCACCGGGCCGTACACGCTGACGGACTGGAAAAAGGGCAGCTCGGTCACGCTGACCAAGTGGAGCAGCTTTCGCGACGCCGCGAACATCAAGCTGAACAAGGTGACGTTTCGCTTCATCAACGATCCGGCGGCGCACGTCGCGGCGCTGCTGGCCGGCGACATCGACGCCATGCCGCGCCTGGGCGGGGTACAGAGCCTCAAGCAATTCCAGGCCGACAAGCGCTTCACGGTGGCACTCGGCAGCACCGCCGGCAAGGGCATCATGACGATCAACAACAAGAAAAAGCCGTTCGACGACGTGCGCGTGCGCCGTGCGCTGATGCACGCGATCGACCGCAAGGCCTTCATCGACGGCGTGCTCGAGGGCCTGGCGCAACCGATCGGCTCGCACATGGCGCCCACCGACGCCGGTTATGTGGATCTGACCGGCGTGTATGCCTACAACCCAGAGAAGGCGAAGGCGCTGCTGAAAGAAGCCGGTATCGCCACGCCGCTCGACGTGACGCTCACACTCCCGCCGCCGCAGTACGCGCGCAAGGGCGGCGAAGTGATCGCGGCGCAACTCGCCAAGGTGGGCATCAACGCGAAGATCGAAAACGTCGAGTGGGCGCAGTGGCTCTCGGGCCCGTTCAAGGGCAACTTCGACCTGACGGTGATCAACCACGTCGAGCCGCTCGACTTCATGCAGTACGCGAACGCCGGCTACTACTGGGGTTACGACAGCAAGGCGTTTCGCGACCTCGCGGCGAAGTACGCCGCCGAGGGCAATGCGAAGGAACGCATCAAGCTGTTCGGCGACATCCAGAAAATGCTGACCGCCGATGCGGTGAACGCCTTCATCTTCAACCCGGCGCAGGTGGCGGTGAGCAAGAAGGGCTTGAAGGGCGTGTGGGCGAGTTCGCCGATCTTCGCGAACGACTTGAGCGCGCTCAGTTGGCAATGACACTGGCAGACAGCCCACCTTCCCGTCATCCCGGCGAAAGCCGGGATCCACCGCGCCGCACCGGACACTGGCTTTCGCCGGTGTGACGGCCAGCGCGCACGATGCCCCCACGAAAGCAACCAAATGCCCAACCTGCACGACCTCAGCGCGAGCGAACTGCAACGCCTTTATCGAAGCAAGGAAGTCTCGCCGATCGACGTGACGCGCGCGGTGCTCAAGCGCATCGCCGCGTGCGAGCCGCAACTGCACGCCACCTACGCGCTGGACGGCGACGCAGCGTTGACGATGGCCGAAGCCTCGCAATCGCGCTGGCTCGCCGGCAAGCCGCTCTCGCTGCTGGACGGTGTGCCGGTGACGATCAAGGAAAACATCGCGACGCGCGGCGTGCCCATGCCCATAGGCTGCGCCGCCACCGAACTCACACCAGCGGCACAAGACGCGCCGCCATCGGCACGCCTGCGTGAAGCGGGCGCCGTGATCCTGGGCAAGACGACGATGCCCGACTTCGGCATGCTGTCTTCGGGCTTGTCGAGTTTTCATGCCCTCACGCGCAACCCCTGGGACGTGACGCGCAACCCGGGCGGCAGCAGCAGCGGCGCGGGCGCGGCTGCCGCGGCCGGCTACGGCCCGCTGCACGTGGGCACCGACATAGGAGGCTCGGTGCGCCTGCCGGCGGGCTGGTGCGGCATCTTCACGTTGAAGCCGAGCCTCGGTCGCATCCCCATCTATCCGCCGTACGCGGGAAGAGTCGCCGGGCCGATGACGCGCAGCGTGGCCGACGCGGCGGCGGCGATGGCCATCCTGAGCCAGGCCGATGCGCGCGACACGATGAGCCTGCCGTGGCAGGACATCGCCTGGAGTCAGCTCGAACGCAGCGTCAGGGGCCTGAAAATCGGCCTGCTGATGGGCGCCGGCTGGGGCTTCGACTCCGAACCAGAAGTCGCCGCCGCGGTACAGGCCGCGGCACGCGCCTTCGAAGCCGCGGGAGCGACGATCGAGCCGCTCGCGCCGTTCATGAACCGCGGCATGGCCGAAGGCATGGACCAGTTCTGGCGCTGCCGTGCGTGGCTGGACATCTCGGCGCTGCCCGAAGCGCGCCGCGCCAAGGTCTTGCCGTTCATTCGCGAGTGGGCACGCGGCGGCGCCGGCCTCACCGGCGAGCAGGTGTTTCGCGGCTACAGCCAGATGGGCACGATGCGCGATGCGGCGGTCGCGGCCTGCGCGCGATTCGACTACGTGCTGTCGCCCACCGCGCCGATGCCCGCCTACGCCGCCGAACTGCCCTGCCCCACCAACGACCCGGCGCGCCCGTTCGAGCACATCGCCTTCACGCTGCCGTTCAACATGAGCGAGCAGCCCGCAGCGAGCATCAACTGCGGCTACACCGCGGGCGGCCTGCCGATCGGGCTGCAGATCGTCGGCAAGAGGTTCGACGATCTGGGCGTGCTGCAAGTCGCGCGCGCGTGGGAGCAGATGCGCCCGGCGCAGCGCGCATGGCCGGAGCCGGTGCGCCCCTGACGTGCGCGCGGCCGCCGCGGTTCTACATCTCGACACGACAGGGCACGTCCGACCCTGCTCAGGCGCGCGCCCGCGGCGCTACGATGGCGCACACGAAGGGAGCGCAACATGAACGATCCCCGCGACTGCCCCGTCAGCACACAGTCGTCTCAGGCGCTCGTACAAGCCGAGCAAGCCCTGTGGCGCATGGTCTCGTTCTTCGGCGACCCGATCGCCGACCTCGATGCGGCGATCGCCGCCGACCCGGCTTGGAGCCTGGCGCATCTGATGAAGGCGAACTTCATCCTCACGCTCACCGAGCCGGCGATGCTGCCGCAAGCGCGCACAGCCTTCGAGGCCGCGCGCTCGCAACTGCGGCACGCCACCGAGCGCGAACAGACCCACTGCGCCGCCACCGAACTCGCGCTGGCCGGGCGCTGGCGCGATGCGAGTGCGCTGTGGGACCTGCTGCTGCGGCATCACCCGCGCGACATGCTGGCGCTGATCAACGCGCACCTGTTCGACTTCTATCGCGGCGATGCGCGAAGCTTGCGCGCGCGCGTCGCCCGGGTGCTGCCGGATTGGCCGGAGCAAGACCCGCTGCACCCTTACGTGCTCGGCATGTACGCCTTCGGCCTGGAGGAGTGCAACGTCTATCCGCAGGCCGAGGCCGTGGGCCGGCGCGCCGTGGCAGGCGCCGCGAAAGTGCCGTGGGCGATTCACGCAGTCGCGCATGTGATGGAAATGCAGGGCCGGCACGAAGACGGCGCGGCGTGGCTCGGCGCGCGCCAGGCCGACTGGGCGGTCGACAACGGCCTGTCGGGCCACAACTGGTGGCACTTCGCGCTGTTCCATCTGGAGTCGCTCGACACCGCGACCGCGCTGAAGCTTTACGACGATCGCATCGGCGGCGCCGCGGCAACGGTGAATCTGCAGTGGCTCGACTGCGCGTCGCTGCTGTGGCGCCTGCAACTCTTGGGAACGGATGTCGGCACGCGCTGGTCGACGCTGGCCGCGGCCTGGGCCGACCCGGTCGAACACGCCGGCCACTACGCCTTCAACGACGTGCACGCGCTGATGGCGCTGATGGGCAGCGGCGACACGGCGCGCGCCGAGCGCCTGCTGGTGGCCGCTGCCGAACGTGCGTCGAGCGAGCCGGCCGGAAGTTCATCCCAAAGCTCGCCCGACAACCGCGCGATGGCCGCCGAAGTGGGGCTGCCGATGATGCTCGGGCTGCTCGACTTTTCGCTCGGGCGAATGCGCCAGTGCATCGAGCATTTGCTGCCGCTGCGTGGGCACGCGCACCGTTTCGGCGGCAGCCACGCGCAACGCGACCTGATCGACCAGACACTGCTCGCGGCGTCGGTCGGCGGGCGCGACCGCGGCGTCGGCCGGGCTTTGCTGAACGAGCGGCGCTGCGCGAAGCCGACGACACCGCTGACGGAACATTGGGCGCGCCGCGTCAGAGCCGCTGCCGGCTGAGTACCTGACCCGGCCGCGCGCCGCCGTCACACGCGCGGCAGCGCCAAGCCCTCGCGGTCGAACGCACGCTGCACGGCGGGCCGCTCCAGCACCCTTTGCAAATACGGCCCGAGATGCGGCAGGCTGCGCGCCGGGCGCTTGAAGCCGCGCGTCCAGCGGCACAGCATCAAGGCGTAGGGGTCGACGGCGCTGTAGGCGGCGCCCAGCAACCACGGTTGGCCGTGGCCGGCGAGTTCGGCGTCGAGCTGATCCAGCATCGCGCCGACCTTGGACTCGGCGTGCGCCTTGACCTGCGCGGTCGCCTGCGGATTGCCCTCGTCCACAATTCGCTCGCCGTAGAAGTAGTGGATCAGCATCGCCTGCATCGTGTTCGTGAGCCAGATCAGGCGCTTGTAGAAGTGCGCGCGCTCGGGCGTGGCCAGCGGCGGCGCGAGCTTGGCCTGCGGGTGTGTGTCGGCCAGGTGCAGGCAAATCGCCGCGGTTTCGTACAGCACCAGGTCGCCGTCAACAAGCACCGGGATCAGGCCATTCGGATTGAGCTTCAGGTACTCGGGCGACTTGTGTGCGGCCTTCGCGCGATCGACGAGTTCGAGCTGGAACGGCACGCCCAGCTCTTCGAGCAGCATGTGCGGCGTGAGGCTGGCGTTGCCGGGATGGTAGTGAAGCTTCAACATGAGATTCCTCGGGGAGTGCGGGGCCGAAGGGATTGTGCGCGCCGGCGCGCCGATGCTGCGAAGATAGGCGTCTGTCGGCTCGGAGACCGCCATGCTCGAACTACTGCAATTTCGCCACTCGCCCTACAACGAAAAAGCGCGCTGGGCGCTGGACTTCAAGCAAGTTGCGCATCGACGCCGCAGCC